>NZ_JBHSNQ010000078.1:0-35248 GCF_042655065.1 Ureibacillus suwonensis | reverse complement strand
CCTGCGGGGTCTCGAGACTCGGGCTGTTCCCGCAGGAAAGCTTTTGCTTTGCGACGAAAGCGGAGCGACAGGAGCACTCGCCCCGTCACTCCAATCAATTTTCTGTGATATCAATTTTTTACAAAAATTTTTTTTTGCAGCTCGTTCACTTTATTAGTTATGTCCCAGCCTCTTTTTATTTTTTATTCTCATTGTTTTTGTTTGATTCCGTAGCGGTTGCATCTTCATCAACAAGTTGCTGGATCAACACTTCGACCCGGCGGTTTTTCGCTCTTCCTTCCGGTGTATCATTCGATGCAATGGGATTGTATTCGCCATATCCCTTTGCACTGAAATATTTGGGATCCAAATCCGGATTGGAATCAATGATCAATTTCAGGAAGTTGACCGCGCGCATCACCGAAAGTTCCCAGTTTGACCTGAATTCCGGAGTGTTTTGAGGAACATTATCGGTATGCCCTGTAACAACTATATACCGCGGCGGATCAAATTTTAATATTCCCGCAAGTTCCTGTGCGATAGGAACGTTTTCAGGCTTGACCTCCGCTTTCCCTGAATCGAATAAAATGCTGTCGCGGATTGTGAGAAGCAAGCCTTCATCCGTCATTTTCGTTGAAAAAGTGTCTTCCAATTCATTCACCGCGATGAAATTATCAATATCTTTCTGAATCTGTTTCAGCTGAGCCTGGTCCCTGAAATAGGCTCTTTGTTCTTCGGTCATGCCATCGATGACAGCCGTCGGATTGTCTATGACAGAGCTGTTTTGCATAAATCCAATGCCGCCGTTGAAAATTTCATTAAACACTTGTGACATTTTATTAAATTTGCTTTGATCGACACTGCTGGAAGCGAACAAAACGATGAACAAGGCCAATAACAGCGTCATCAAGTCCGAATATGGCAAGAGCCAAGATTCATTGATTTTTGACGCTTTGTTTTTTTTACTATTTTTCTTTTTCAAGGCCACCAGCCCCGCTTTCATAGAATTGTTTACGCTCTTCATTTGTCAAATACGAAGCCAATTTCTGTTCAATAATGCGCGGAGCCTCACCTTCCAATACAGATAAAACACCTTCAATCATCAACCGTTTTTGTCTCGCTTCGAAAGCGGATTTGCGTCTTAATTTATTGGCAAATGGATGCCATAACACATATCCGGTGAAAATACCGAGCAAAGTGGCAACGAAGGCGGATGAAACTGCGTAACCCAGAGTGTCGATATCTTCCATATCGCCCAAAGCCGCAATCAGACCGACAACCGCACCAAGCACCCCAAGAGTCGGCGCATATGTACCCGCTTGAGAAAAAATTTGGGCACCACTCTCATGGCGCTCTTCCATCGCTTCCACTTCTTCGTTTAATACATCACGTATGTAATCTGCACTTTGGCCATCGATTGCAAGCGTCAAGCCATTTCTTAAGAAAGGATCTTCTATTTCCTGCGCTTCGCTTTCCAATGCCAGCAGCCCTTCCCGACGTGCCAAGTCTGCCCATTTGGAAAACATTTGAATGATTTCCACATCACTCACCATTTTTTGTTCAGTAAAAATGACTTTCAACAATTTTGGTATCCTTTTTAATTCCCTCATCGGGAATCCGATCACAACAGATGAGATCGTACCAACGATAATGATCAATATCGCCGCCGGGTTAAGTAAGATGCTTAAAGAAGCGCCTTTTAATACCATCCCGACGAATATTGCAACAACTCCAAGAATTATACCCAATACTGTAGATATGTCCATAACTGTACCTCCAAATCTTCCACTACTTTATATTTCGTCATTTTCCATTATTTTTTAAAGTACCTTTTTGCTTGATGGCTATAATAATTTTTTGATTGAAACCCGGCTGAACCGTTTTTCCGTTTATTCATCAAAACCTGAAAAATAAGGGTGCCCTTATATCAATTTTTATACTTGCCCATCAGATTTTTCCTGGCCGGCATAATTTCAGGTTCCGTTTCCTTGAATTACTGAAGTTATTTTTCTCGTAAAACCTTTAAAATCCCCATATATTTATAGTATAATCATAGTAAACATTATTGCTTTATTAGAAAGGGGTCTAATAATGGGCTTATTCTTAACAACTGTAACTGGCATGCTTGGACTTCTTGTGATTTCAGTCGCAATGTTCATTCATTATTTGCGTAAAGGCTTAAATTCCGCAGAATCAGTTAAAGTAGATCCAAAAAACTAACTGATAGTTTGAATTAAAAACCGACAAAACAGGGCAAGCTGTTTTTGTCGGTTTTTTTTATGTTTTTTCCCTATATTTATTAATATTCTAATAATTCTGTTGTCTTGGCCCTTTATATTGCTATAATCGGACTTACATAAGAAAGGGGATCTGGAATGGCATCTTTGAATGAAATTTTGCATTATAACAAAGAGTTTGTTGAAAATAAATTATATGAACCTTATATCACTGATAAATTTCCAAATAAAAAAATCGTAATCCTTACATGCATGGATACACGTTTAATTGAATTATTGCCAAAGGCCATGAATTTGCGAAATGGCGACGCCAAAATTATAAAAAGCGGAGGTGCCATGGTTGCCCATCCTTTTGGGGGAATCATGAGAAGCATTTTGGTGGCGGTTTATGAACTGCAAGCGGATGAAGTATATGTAATCGGCCACCATGATTGCGGCATGAGCAAAGTCGACCCTCATCGCATGATTGGGCATATGCTTGAAAAAGGGGTAAGTCAGGAAATCATCAAATCGATCAAGTATTCAGGAATCGATTTGGTTGAATGGTTACGGGGATTTGGTGATGTTGAAAAGAATGTGTTGAACAGCGTGGACATCATCCGTAACCATCCGCTTTTCCCAAAAAATACGCCGGTACATGGATTGGTCATCCATCCTGAAACAGGAAAATTGGATTTATTAACTAATGGTCATGAATATTTGGAACAACAACATGCATAATCACTGAATGTCAAGGGGCTGGGACATAAACAAAAAATTAAAGGGGTAGTTGAAAGGGTTTTGATAAATATTTGATATAACGAAAAATTGATTGAAGTGACGGGGCGACTCCTGCGGGAACAGCCCGTGTCTCGAGACACCGCAGGAGCGAAGTAATGAGCTCCGAGGAGGCTCGAGCCGGGCCCGCGGAAAGCGTCCCCGGAACGGAAATCAATTTTAATAACATATCAAAAAAACATCATTTTCTCCTTGGAGAAAATGATGTTTTTTTAGATTTGTCCCAACCTCTTTTATATTCCTTCCAACCGGGACCGTTGGGAGGCAATGTGCCAGGTACGGGAGTTATTTTCCTTTTTGGAAAAAATCATCCTGCAAAAGCGCATAAATATAATGGTCTTCCCAAGATCCATTAATATACAGCAATTCTCTCAATAACCCTTCCTTTTTAAAATGGGCTTTCTCCAAAACTTTCACAGAAGCGATATTTTTGGGTGATACATATGCTTCGATTCGATGCAAATTCAATACATTGAATCCAAATTGTACGACTTCCCTTACAGCCTCCGTCGCAATTCCCTGCCTAGTAAACTGCTCATCGATGGAATATCCAATAAAAGCGCTGTTATAAGGCAATCTCTTGATGGCATACAAAGAGATGTGGCCAATCAATTGTTCTTCATTCTTTGTAAAAATCCCAAAGGAAAATTCGCGATTCGAACGCTGAAGATGCAACCCTTCCAGTATTTTTCGATATTGCGCTTCTTCCGTGTAAAAATCCGCATCATGCAACGGCTCATAAGTCGCCCAAAAATATTTGTTTCTTTGCATCAGTTTTGCCAGGTTTTTTGCATCCGTTTCCACAAAGGTGCGTAAATGCAGCCTGTCACTTTCGATTCGAATCACATGATCACCCTTCTTATGAAAAACTTTAAGTAATTTCCTCATCATTGATATACCTATGCCTTTCTTTCATCATTTCCTGTTGCATCAATAAAGCGGTTAAGAGTGTGGATAAGCAAACCTTAAACAAATTTTTGGGTATGCGTCGTTATTTGAAGCAGCAACTTGTGGTTCAATGACGATTCATTTCTTCCGTTTGATAGAGGATTTAATTTTTATGCCGCGGCGAAGAACTTCTTTTTCTACATGTTTGATGGTCTCTTCCAGCACTTTTATGCGGGCGTACAGCTTATTATTTCCGGGAATCAGCACCCATGGGGCATTCTCTGTATCCGTTTTTGCGAACATTTCATTCGCCGCTTCGACATATTCATCAAATTTTTTGCGATTTCTCCAATCTTCCTCAGTCAGCTTCCACATTTTAAACGGATTCGTTTCCCTTTCTTTAAAGCGGACCAATTGTTCATCTTTGTCAATATGAATCCAAAACTTGATGATGATATAGTCATCATCCGTCAACAATCTTTCAAACTCATTGATTTCTTTATACGCTCTGGACCATTCTTCTTTTTTGGCAAACCCTTCAATTCTTTCCACCAACACCCGTCCGTACCATGAGCGGTCGAAAATGGCAATTTGGCCGTACTGTGGGAGTTTTCTCCAAAACCGATGCAAATAATGGTATCTTTTTTCATGGGGCTGCGGAGCCGAGATGGGATGGACTACGAAACCTCTTGGGTCAAGCGGACGGGTCAATCTCTTGATTGCCCCACCTTTGCCTGCCGCATCCATGCCTTCAAAGACGATAATGAGACCGATTTTGTTTTGATAAAGAAACTGTTGAATATTGAGCATCTCAAATTGCAATTTTTTTAATCTTTTCTTGTACTCTTGTTTCTCAAGTTTCAATGTCAAGTCCAAATCTTCAAGTTTTTTCATGAATCTCCGCTTCTTTCAAATGAAAATTTAACAAATAAAGGAATCATTTTAGTAAAAGTTGTTCAATCATTTTTTAATGTATATAATTTTATGGAAAGGAGTGCGAAACATGGGTCGAATGATTGTTATATTTTGCAGCCTTATTGCAGCTGCCGTTTTTACTTTATATTCCTTTTGGCTGCCAATAAAAGGCAAATCCACAATTGAAATGATCAACCGCTTACCACTGCTAATTTCGCCGTCATCATATGTATATATATTTTGGTTTTTCCTTTTTATTGTTTTATTTATTTGGGCTATCAATTATTCCAAAAATCGCAAATCCGAGACCTTTATTTCAACTGTTCAGACCGTTCTTTTTCTTTTGGTCATGTTGTTTCAAATCATTTCCATTCACTTATGGAATAATGAAAAATTGCTCTATTCCTCCATATCCATAGCATTGCAACTTTTGTTCTTATTTGCATTATATCTTACATATCCAATGAAGGGAGATTTTTTGAAAAAGAGAACTCCCATCGCTATTTATTTCGGCTGGACAACTTTTATTTTTATCATTAATGTCTGCTCCTTGCTTTTATATCATGAATGGCAGGGTTTTGGTCTGAGCAATGCTTTATGGGTGGTCATCATTTTAACCCTCGCCACTTTGGTGGCATTGCATTTGCGCTATCATCATTATGATATCGCCTATCCGCTCGTATTTGTCTGGTGCTTTATCGGCATCGCCATCGCGAACGGATTCGACGAACTTTTAGTGACCACTTCTTCCCTCTTTTTAAGCGGCGTATTAATAGTCGGTATATTATTTATGAAAAAAAATCCTGCACGTCAATGAACGTACAGGATTTTCTGTTTTACAGGCATTTAGCGTTATTCTTCATCAATTTGAGTCAAAATGATCGGTTTATCCTTAGTCACTACAATTGTATGTTCAATTTGTGCGACGAGGGACTTGTCCGGCGTTATAAACGTCCATCCATCTCCGGATTCAATGATGTGATCCGCTCTTTCGGAGATGAACGGCTCCACTGCAAGAACCATCCCTTCTTTCATGATCGTGTTATCCCAGGCATCATAATAATTCAATACGTGCTGAGGATCTTCATGCAATGAGCGTCCAACCCCATGCCCCGTCAAATTCATAATGACTTTTAATCCATGATCTCTTGCTTCCCGTTCAACCGCTTTTCCGATTTGGTTTAATTTAGAACCTGCTTTCACTTTTGTCATGGCCCGGTCAAAAGCGGATTTAGCCACACGGCAAAGTTTTTCTTTGTCTTCATAGCCTTCTCCGACAACAAAAGAAATGCCTGTATCGGCAAAATAGCCGTTCAAAGAACCAGAAACATCAATGTTCACCATGTCGCCTTCTTTAATCACTTTATTTCCCGGAATGCCGTGTGCGACTTCGTGGTTGACGCTTATACATGTATAACCCGGGAAATCATATTCTCCCTTCGGCCCTGAAATTGCCCCCGCCTCAGCAAACATGCGGCCGGCAATCTCATCCAACTCTTTCGTTGTGATGCCCGGTTTAGTCGCCGCTCTTAATGCATCACGGATTTCCGCACAAATGCGTCCGATTTTTTTTAATGCTTCTAATTCTTCCTGTGTTTTGACAATCATGTAAAAGATCCTTTCTTCTAAACAATTTCTTTTAATAATATAACATATTCTATTACGAATTCGGGAATTTCATGTTTATTTTATTCGATATGGGTTCATTAATATATTGACAGTGACTTTAGGTATATGTTGGAAAATCATGATTTACCGGTACCAAAGATATGATTCCATGTTATAATCGTGCATTATTTCTTACAAACAAAGAAAAATTTGATTAGGAGTTTTGGCATTGAGAATCAAATAATGGGACTTACTGAGGGTTGTTGCATGTTTATCCGTATTGCTCCTGCATTCGACTACATTTTATAACATGGAACAAGGACTGACTGAGAATTCTGTAATGATCCATTATGTTCGGATCCTATTATGTTATGCTACTCCGACATTTATCATGCTTTCTGTCATCATCCTTTCCGCAAAATATAAAGACCAGTTGCCAGGCTCCTTTTGGCCGAGCCGGATTCAATTCATTTTGCTGCCTTTTGTTTTTTGGGCTTTCATCGATGCCGTTGTGATTGAATTACAGTATCGGCATGGCCTTCTTTGGCGATCCTTTTGGAACAATGTGATTTATGGAGAATTTGTCGGCTGGTTTGTATTGGTCATTTTTCAGTTATATTTGCTGTTTTGGATGATGGTCAAATGGAAATGGCCATCCTTTGTCGTGTTGCCAATATGCATCATCATTTATTTTTTGCAGCATCGGCTTTTTGGGACGCCCTATCCTTTCTTCCAGGAAAACCACATGTATGAAAAACTTTATGGAACGGGTTGGTACATATATTTTGCAATGGCATATTTCATTGGTTCAAATTACGAAAAAATTCAACCGTTGTTAATAAAATATCGTATATTCACTTTACTATTTACGGCTCTATCCGCGCTATATATTTGGTATGGTTATAAGTTTGGAATGGTGGAAATCCATTCCCGCTGAATGGATTTGGTTCCGTTTGTCGTCGGAATGACAAGTGCGGTTTTGGCTTATGGACAACTCATTCCATCTTATAGAATCATTCGCATCATAAGCAAATATGCATTCATGATTTATCTGATCCATTGGAATGTTCTCTCATTGACGGCCAAGTATTTCGTGGGATTTCTACCCAATGGCTATTTGGCCGTTTTGGGAATGATCATTTTTGCGGTTCTTGTATCGATTATTGTTTCCAAAACCATCTCCTATCTCCCATTTGGAAAATGGATTGTAGGGAAAATTCGATAAACGGACGGCAAAGAAAAACGGATTGGGAACCTTCCGGTGTTCTCAATCCGCTTTTTTTTATTGTTCAGAACGCTTTTCAAATCGGCATGTAACCGTTATTCATTTTCTTTTTTTATGAGTCTTGGGCTTGCTGTAAAAATGAATGCCGCCACAATAGCCGTTATGATGATGGCAGGAAGCATATAGGAACCGTTATATACGATGGAATAAATCCAGGCATTTTGATCGCCTGCGTATTCTTTGAAGAAAATCGCTCCGGCAATTGTATGGCAAATAAAGCGCAACAATCCTCCGACAACCGTACCGATCACAACATATAATGCAATTTTCTTTTTGTTATTTTGCAATACGCCGGCCAACACCGGTTTCCGAACAATTGCGGCAAATCCCACAAACGTGAAAGCAAAGATATAATCCAGGATTGCTTGCGCCCAATGGACGATAAACGGATTAATCGTCATGTTCAACAGCCCTATCAGCAAACCCGTAACAAGCCCTGCAGATAGTCCCCAACGAATCGCAATCAAAATAATTGGCAGCATCACTAAACTGATGGATCCGCCCTGGGCCCAAATCGAAAATTTTAATTGGTCCAACACATAACCGATAGCCGCAAAAATGGCAATTTCAATCATCCATAACAGTTTTTGATTTCTCATTCCGCATACTCCTTTCTCTTCGTTATTAAAACGCGAGAGAAGGATAGAAAAGAAAAAGCGTCCGGACAGATCCGAGACGCATTTGTTTCGGTTTCTATCCCACATCCCTACGCAAGTACTAACTTACAGGTTCGAAGGGTTAGTGCATACGGCACACTCTCAGCTGACTTCATCAGCACCCCTTGTGGTACACCTAAAATATTCTGTTGGGAACAATGCCATTTTATCAAATTCTATAAATATTTCAACTTCATGGTTTATTTTAATAGAATTGTTGTTTTGCTGTATCCTTCTTTTTGTTTTTCCACTTGCAACACAGCTGGCATTGCCGATTTTAATTCCTCCACATGGGAAATGACTCCGATCATCCGGCCGGATTTTTGAAGTTCAATGAGCGTGTCGATTGCTTTCATTAAGGATTCTTCATCAAGGGAGCCGAATCCTTCATCAATGAACATTGTTTCAATATTGACATTTCCTTGATAGCTTTGGATCACATCCGCCATACCCAATGCCAGGCTTAAAGATGCATTGAATTTTTCCCCTCCGGATAATGTTTTTACATCCCTCGCTTGTCCTGTATACGTGTCATAGACATCCAACCCTAAACCGCTCGCTCTTCCGTATGATTCAACCCTGTCGGAAACTTGCAAATAATATTGGCCGTTTGATAAGTTTTTCAGGCGCAGGTTGCTTGCTTCGGTAATGAGCTCCAAATAGCCCATTTGCACATAGCGTTCAAAGGATATTTTTTTGCTGTTTTGGCCGCGGAGCAAATTGTAAAGCTCGATGATTTGATTGGATTTTTCCTCCATCCGGAAAATATCGTTTGCGATTCCTTCGAGCTTTTCCGCAAAGTCAATGCAATGCTTTTCGCAAGCTTTGGAATGATTTAAAGCATCCAGGGCTTTTTCATAATTGGACTGAAGCTCTCCCAACTCGTTTTCCGCTTCGGTCAAGTCCATCTTTTCTTTGCCTTTCAGCTTTTCTTCCCCTTCCCTCACTTGCATTTCCAATGAATGAAGCTCTTTCGAATAATCGTCATATTGCTTTTGCAATGATTCCATTTTTTGCGGCGAAAGCCGGGCCTGCAAAAATTCTTCCGTTGAAGCAAAGTTCGCTTCCTTAAGGGCGGAAAGAAACTCTTCTTTCACCCTTTGAACTTTTCTTTGTATATGTCCGACTTGTTCCATTGTTTGTTTAAATGCCTCTTCCACCGCCGCGGTTTGTTTACCCGCTTCCTGGTATGCCATTTGCGCCCGCTCCCAAGATTCTTTTAACTGCCCTTTTAGACGGCTGGCTTCTTGCAATGCAGCTTTCAATTGTGAAAGATCCTTCAATTCTTCAGGAATGGATTTTTTTTGCTGCTCAAGTATTGTTTTTTCCTTCGTATATTTTTCATGTACTTCATTGTATCTTTGCGCACTTTCCTTTTGAAGCTTCCCAACCTGTTCTTTTTCTTCCTGCAGCCTTTTTAGCCGTTTTCTGCCGGAGGAGAGTACTTCTTTTTGTTTTTCCACTTCTTTTACCTTGTTATGAATGGTCTGCAATTGATTGATAAAATGCGATTCTTCAACCATCGGCGCATTCAAGGCAATGAAAGTTTCTTCGATTTCACTCAATTGTTGGCGCTTTGATTCCAATTGACCTTGTACAGCAAATTTATGTTGCTGCGCTTTTTCCAAAGCCGCTCTCAGTTTTTTCAATTCATCCTGCTCTACAATTTCCGTCGTCTCTTTATGTTGGATGTGATGCTCCGTGCTGCCGCAAACCGGGCAAGGCATGCCAGGCTTAAGGCTTGCAGCAAGAATCGCCGCTTGGTTATTCAACCATTTTTCTTCTTCCTTCGCATATAGTTCATGAATTCTCCCATATGCTTCATTGGCCTTTTTGTATTCATCTTCCAACTTTTGAATATGTGACTTTGTTTCGTGATATTTGGAGAAAGCATCTGCAATTTCTTTTAATCGGCGTTCCTCTTCCAACAGCTCATTATAGGATTCTGTGGCTTCTTCAAGCTTTTCGATTTTTTGACTCAGCTCTGAAACAGCCTCCGCCTTCTCTGCCAATTGTTGCTCTAAAAGTTGGATGTGGGATTGCAATTGATTTTTTTCATTCCATAAATTTTCAACGAGTACGCTTTGTTCATTCATTTGTTCATAAATCGGAACAAGGTTTTCCAATTCTTTTACCCGTTCATTGGCCCGTTCCCGTTCCTTTTCTTTTGCCGCTTCTTGTTCATAGCGTTCTTTTGCGTCCATCAAATTTTGATTGGCATCTTCTAATTGTTTTTCCACATCCGAACGCTTTTTCTCAAGATCCGTTTTTTCTTTCTCCAGTTCCAACAGTTGGGAATAGATTGGTGAAATTCTGTTTGCCCGATTGGCAGCATCAATCGTTCCTTTTACTTGTTCATAATAGGCTCTTTGTGATTGCAGACGGAGCAGCTGCCCTTTCTTCATTTCAAAGATTTCAATCTCATCATTTAATTTTTTGTTTGCCACATAGACTTCGTATTTCTCTTTGTGCTTGTTGAAAGCTTCCCGATAGAGCCGTTCATCTTCTTTGATTTTTTCCTGATAATATTGCTGCTCTTCCGCAAGCCCATCCAGTATTTGATAAATGTTGGAATGTTGGCTCAATGCCGTAAACAGGGCCGAGTCCCTTTTTGGCAATGCTCCTTCAATTTGATTGATATAGCTGTTTTTCAAGGCGTTCGCTTCATTCAATTGTTGATCCATTTCCCGCTTCTTCGCTTCCAATTTATCGGCCATTTTGATGAAACGTTCGGTTCTGAAAATTTTTCTTAAAATCTCTTCTTTCTCATCGGATTTTGAAGTTAATAACTTTCGAAACTCCCCTTGGGGAAGCATCACGATTTGGCAAAATTGCTCGTAAGTCAGCCCGATGATTTCTTCAAGCTTTTGATTGATATCCGTCACCCGCTGGCGCTCCACTGCCGGAATTTCTTCGTTATTGGGCAATATTTCAAACAGCTCGTATTTTTCCCCCGTTGCCGTTTTTCTTCCCTTTTTCAAGTGGGGCAACCTGCGCAATACACGGTATTTTTTGCCGCGAATTTCAAAGATGAATTCGACGGAGGTATGGACGTCATCATCCGCAAAATCGCTTCTCAGCATTTTCGGTTCTTTCCGGTCCTGCCCGCTGGCATAACCGTACAGCGCAAAACAGATGGCATCGAAAATCGTCGTTTTTCCCGCTCCCGTTTGGCCTGAAATGACAAAAAGTTTTCTCTCTTGCAATTTCGTAAAATCGATCACTTCTTCATCCTTGTAAGGACCAAAAGCTGTCATTTTCAATCGAATCGGCTTCATTTTGCCACCACCGCCTCTTTTGTTTCCCTTTCATCCAGCAACAATTCTTCCAGCACTTCCCGATACAATTGAAGGGCTTCTTCCGTCGGCTCAGTGCCCATCATTTCTTTATGGAACGCTTTAAATAGAGTTATGTCATCCAGCTGTTCCCGCCGCACTTTTATATTTTCTTCCGCATTTTCCGTTCTTTGGATCGTTTTCCGTTCCACATGCATGGCGTTTGGATATACGGTGCGGATTTGTTCCATCGCCCCCACGACAGGAGTCAAGTCTGTAAGCCTTACAAACACATAATCCTCACAATAGTCATGCTTTAATATTTCATGGATGGAACCTTCAATGATGCGTAAATCCCGTCTTGGTGCGAAGTTTCGTTTTTCAACGGAAACTTGCCCTTTTTCGTCCAATTGGACAATCAAGAAGCCCTTTTGATGATTCGCTTCGGATGCCGAATATTTTAATGGCGAGCCAGGATATCTTATCGTTTCATTGAGCACAAAATGCGCCTTATGCAAATGGCCGAGGGCAGTGTAATGGAACGGCTCGAAATAATGGGCGTTCACGCATTCCGAACCTCCGATGGCTAATGGCCGTTCGGAATCGCTAGTATTTTCCCCTTTCTCTCCGGAAGGGGTGACAAAGGCATGTCCAACGAATACATGCCGCTTCGTTTGATCCATGTTCTCTTCGATTTTTCCAATGATCGTTTTCATGGCATCATCATATGTATGAATGGATTCGCATTGAAACACATTTTTCACAGTGGAAGGTTCTGCAAAAGGAACCAAATGGAAATGCACTTCCCCATATTCATCCTGTAAGACAATCGGTTCCAGTTTGTCATCGAGCTCACCGACAATGTACAATCCACATTCTTTCATCAAGCTGCTGCCAAATTCAAGTCGGGTTGGGCTGTCATGGTTTCCTGCAATGCTCAGTACCGGCACTTTCCGTTTCAAAACGATTTCCTCAAACATTTCATTCAGCAAATCCACCGCTTCCACCGGAGGAAGGGCCCGATCGTACAAGTCCCCTGCAATGACCACAACGTCCGGCTTTTCTTCATCGATGGCCTGCAGGAACTGGTTGAGTACATACCGCTGATCCTCAGTCATGTAAACCCCTTGCACAAGCTTTCCCAAATGCCAATCTGCCGTATGGAAAATTTTCAAAATCAATCGACCTCCACTTCTTGCTATGCTTCTATTGTAGCACGGGAAAAAAAGTGTGACTACACCATAACCGAATGTATGTTCTGTTTTGTTTTGGGAATTTCTTCATTTTATCGCGGATATTGCGGAAATACTTGCATCATTGCTTGTCCTCCAAAACACAAAAAAATAACCACATCCTTCCTCCAAATAAGAAAGGATGTGGTTTGACACAAGACACTAAAAAGCCCAATTTCCATTTCTAAAGATCGGTTCCCGTGTTCCATCCGGTAAAATGCCGTCAATATCCATTTCGGCACTGCCAATCATAAAATCTTCATGGGTGATCGATACATTGATGCCCAAAGATTCCAGCTGACCTTCCTCCAAATCCCTGCCGCCTTCGTAACAAGTCGGATAAGCTTCCCCGATCGCCAAATGATTGGAGGCATTTTCATCAAAAAGCGTATTGTAATACAAAATATTGGATAATGAAATCGGCGATTCATGCGGCACAAGTGCCACTTCCCCTAAATAGGCGGATCCTTTATCCGTTTGAATTAATTCCTGAAGCAATTCATCACCGACTTTTGCGTGGGCTTCAACAATTTTCCCTTTCTCAAAAGTGAGTGTAAATTGGTCGATAATATTCCCTTGATATACAAGAGGTTTCGTATTGCTTACATAACCATTCACGCCATATTTTGAAGGGAGTGTATACACTTCTTCCGTCGGCATGTTGGCGGTGAAGATCACCCCTTCCGGCGTTCTGCTTGTGCCTGTGCACCAAATATGCTTTTCTGGAAGTTCGATCGTCAAATCCGTGCCCGGCGCTTTGTAATGCAATTGGACATATTTTTTGCTGTTCAATTGATTTGCCCGCTGCTCCAAATTTGCGAGATGCTTTTTCCAATTTTCGACCGCATCCCCTTCACCGATGCGTACGGCTTTGAAAATGGCATCCCATAACGCATTGATTTGCTCTTCTTCCGGCAAGTCCGGAAATACTTTTGCAGCCCATTTTTTTGAAGGCACCGCAATAATGGACCAGGCGATTTCATCATTCATGATGGCTTTCCGGTAATTGACCAGCGCCTCTCCGCTTGCCTTTTGCTGAGCTGAAATGCGGCGTACTGGAATGCCGCTCAATAAATCCGGATCTTCTGCATCAATCCAAAGAAAAGCGCCTTTCCGTTCGATGCATTCATCCCGTTGAGCAACAATCCATTTCGGAAACTTGCCGAATTCTTCTTCCGCTCCATGCTCATAAAACGCACGGGTAATCTCTTCATCCGTCAAATTGACATGCACTCTTCCGGCTCCGGCTTCGTAAGCTTTTTTCACAACCAATCTTGTGAAATCCAAAGTGTCTGTCGTCGTATTGATTAATAAATATTGCCCTTTTTGAATGTTCACACCGACTTTCACAGCCAGTTCCGCATATTGTTCCAATTTTTCCTCAAAAGTCATGGCCATTCCCTCACTTTTTGGCGATGGTATTCGCATTTCCTTCAATTAATTGTCCTTTGTAGATCACCTTTTGGACAGGTTTTTGCCCTGCTTGCCGCAACAGCTTCTTATAATTTTTTTCATCCTTATATGAAAGAAGCGTCAGCACTTCCCCATCGGCTCCCGCTCTGCCCGTGCGCCCGGACCGATGCAAGTATTGTTCCACTGTATGCGGGAGATCCACATGAATCACATGGGTAAGTCCTTCAATATCCAATCCCCGTGCAGCCAAATCGGTTGCCAATAAAATGCGCGCTTCGCCTTTGCGGAAATCTTCCAAAGATTTTTTCCGCTGCTCTTTGCTCATGTCCGCATGCAACGATACCACTTTTGTATCCTTATATTTCAATTTCATTTCTTTCAATAACAATTGATCCAAATTGTTGATGAACGCAAGGCCCCGAACTCCTTCAATATTGGCAAGCCTTCTTAACGCATCCGTTTTGTCCCGTTCTTCCACTTTCACAAATGAATGAACCACTTTTCCGACTTTCACCATATCTTCCGGTTTGATTTGAATATTCAACGGATCTTTCATCATCCGGCTTGCAACCAACCGGATCTCGTCCGTAATGGTTGCTGACACCAAAACCACTTGCCGCTTAGGGGATGCACCCTCTATAAAGGATTTCACAATAACCCGATACTCTCTGCTCAATAATTGGTCACATTCATCCAATACGATGATTTCAATTTCTCTTAACTTTAATTTATTGGCGCGGACCAACTCATTTATTCGGCCGGGCGTTCCAACCACGATGGTCGGTTTTTTCTTCAGCTTTTCAATTTGACGGGCCACGTTCGCTCCGCCGATGAGCTGTTGAACGGTAATATTTGTTCCGGCACTCCACTCCCGGATCACTTCTACAATTTGCATGGCAAGTTCCTGAGAAGGTGCGACAATCAAACCTTGAGTACTTTTTTTCGAACCATCCAATTTATGTAGCATCGGAAGAACATATGCCAATGTTTTGCCGGAACCGGTCGGGGATTCCGCCACGATATCTTTTCCTTCCAACATGGCCGGGATCATTTCATCCTGCACTTTCATCGTCCGTTCAAACTTCCACTTTTGCTTCAATGTTTCATTTAATAATTCTATTACTGACACGTTTTTCCCACCTTCCCTTGTCAAGTTTACCACTTTTTCGTAAGGATTCATTCCATCGTTCCACCAATGATATTATGTAAAAAAGCTTGAAGCCCGATAATGATGAAAAAAGAATTCGCCATTCGTGCCGGAATTGATATGTTCCATTCCAGCACGGTCCTTGAATACAAGCGAATTCTTTTACGTCCATTCTATTTCTTCACTTCATATCCGCAGCGGATGATTGCAGTTTCAGCCAATACCAGCAATGAATCGATATAACGATTCCCCAATTGCAAGTTTTTATTCACAACGGACAATTCTGTACATCCTAAAATGATCCGGTCGCAATCAAGGGCAAAAACCGCTTCTTCGATTTCTTTCCATTTTTCCCTCGATACGTCTTTTCCGGATTTCACATCATCATAAATGACGGACATCACAAGTTTTTGCGTATGTTCATCAGGGATGACCGGCTCGATTCCCTGTTCCATCAGCGCCTTTTGATACACCTTCGAAAAAATGGTGCCATCCGTCGCTAAAATGGCCACTCTATTGGCTTCAAGTTCATGTGCCCGTTTCGCCGTTTCCCTGATCATATGGATCACGGGTACAGGGGACCCCTGTTGGATTTCTTCATAAAAGGTATGGGCAGTATTGCACGGGATGCAAACCAAATCAGCGCCAAAGTCGGCCAGTTTCTTGGCATCCCGAATAATGACAGGCACCGGATTATCATTTGACTTTCCTAAAATGAAAGCTGTACGGTCCGGAATGGTTGTGTCGTTGTCAATAATCGTATGAACATGTTCTTGGTCTGTTGCAGCTTTTGTCAGGCGTACGATGGCTTCCCCAAGGAACATTGTCGCAAGGGGGCCGACGCCTCCGATGATTCCCAAAGTTTTTTTCATCATTCCGCCAAACCTTTTTTATTAAAGTATTTTTTATATTTTCGATAATAATTTAATTTGTTCAATGTCAATTTGATCCAACGTTTTGCATTCATATCGTAAGGATAGTAGAGGGAGTTTGTCCATTTTCCTTCGCGGATCAGTTTTTTGGCTTCGATTTTCAACTTCTCATTTGAAGCATACTTAAATAATACCCCTTTTGGAATGACGAGCCATAAATGTTTGTTATCCGCATAAGTCAGATCCTGTTTGATATTGAACACATAGTCGTCCGCTACATACTTCATCAGGTTGTATCCGGCTGCCGTCACGAAATAGCTTGAACGCCCATTCCGCAAATTGATTTCAAATAAATTGTATTCCCCGGTTCTAGGGTCCTTTTTCATATCGAAATTCGCAAAGCCGGTAAATCCGATATCTTCAAGGAAATAACGCACCCGATCCATCAATTCTTTGTCGTATGTGGTGATGATCGCCGCATAGCTTCCGATTCCTTCCGGCGAATGTTCCTCCAAGATCGGATTGCCCAAACACATCAACTTCACTTTTCCGTCTTTTCCTACATAGGCATTTAACACGCGCATGTAGGAATCGTCGCCTGGAATGAACTCCTGAATGATTAAATTGTCTTTATAAGTGGAGCTGTAAATGGCGTCCAAAATTGCATTTTTCTCATTTTCATCATGGGCGACAAACACTTTTTTCTTGCCTGGGAACTTGCATGCCCAATAAGCGACGGAATTGGAAGCTTTGATGATGATTGGATAATCGAATGGGATTTCAAAGTCTTTATAGTTTTCATAGCTGATAATCGTTGTTTTCGGATATTTAAAACCGTATTTTTCGCACATTTTATAGAAGTTTTCTTTCAATAAAATTTGATCCATCAGCGATTCGTCAATATATGGCACAATGAAATGCTTTTGTAGTTCCGGCTTATTTTTGATGATCAGTTTCGCATAATCATCCCCGCAAGCAAGAAGCAACAGTTTAGTGTCTTTGTATTTTTCCGCTATCTTTTCCAATGCAGGCAAAAAGACTTCCTGCTTATTAAAATTGTCCACTTGTTCAAAAAGGATGATTTTGCTGTCTTGCGTCGCTGTCAAGTGGGAACGGCCCACTACAAGGGACTTTATTCCATATGCTTCATGGAAGGCACGGGCCATTCCATAGGCATTCATATCTGAACCACATAATACTGGCAAAAATGGTTGAGTCATTGTTCCTTCATCTCTCTTCATCTATTCTCTTTAATCATTGCCAACAATTTTCTTGACTAAAATGAAAGTAGCATGAAATGGTATCAAAATCAATCATTTGGGCAAAGTAATATACAACTGTTATCTATGTTGAAACAATATTTATTTTGCAATATTGAAATCAATTGTCCATATCCCAAACTATTTATTTTCAAAATAAAAATCAATCGTCCAATAAGGGGTTGTACCATCAAAAGCAACCCCGGTGAAGGCATGGGTAAAACGTCCATACAAGATATTTTCCCGATGTTCCAGGCTGTTCATCAAAGCTTCATGGGCATAAATCGTATTATAAGCGCCAGCCGCTATATTTTCTCCACCGCCTTGGACAAAATTCATGCCATCCAGAAGCATCCGCTCCAAAGCGCTTTTTCCGTCGCTGCCGATATGGGAGACGAAATGGTTCCGCACCATATCCAGGCTATGTTTTCTGGCGGTTTCCCGGTATTGCTGCGCACTGATAAGCGGGGGGATTCCTTCAGCGGCGCGGGCCTGATTCATCAATTCCACCATTAAATTTTCAAAGCCTTCCCGCCGGTCTTCCACCCGATTATCTCCGTAATACCCTTCTTTTTTCTTTTCGTATTCCCTTTCAACCCAAAGAATCGACCTTACCGTGTCGCGGTTGTATAAATCGAAAAAGAACGTGACATATTTCCCTTCGATGAAATACATCGAATAGCCTTCATCTTTCAACAGTTTATACCAAAGATTATTTTTTAAAATCGCTTCGATTCCTTTTCCATATTGCTTTAAAACCTGGTTTTTGTCACTTTTCCCAATCGTTATCCCGAATAATTCTTTGCCTTTGATTGTGCTGTAAAAGCCGACGACTTCGTTGTTTTCGTTGACCCCTTCCAATTCCAATTGCTCATTTCTTCCGATTTGATGCCAAACAAATTCGTATTCCGAGTTGTAGCTGGCCAATACTTTTCCGCTTGCCTGCTTTCTTTCCGGAATTTTGCCGGCCGCAAGGATTTTATCATAGTCCGCAACCAGGATGGTTCGATACAGGAAACTGGCAAATTGGCCGTTTGTCACATATTGTTCAGGCATGAAATACCCGTTGCTTCCGGTTGTAATGCCAAGCCCGTATAATGTATAAATATAGTCATATGCCCAATGCCCTTTTGGGACATCCTGGAATAACCGGATCCATCCCGAATATTGCAAATCGAATGTATTCACCAAAATTTTGGCCAACTGGGCCCGGTATAAAGGTTCTTCCCCTCTAAAGCGTCCTCCGTCTCCATCAAATATTCCCGCTTCATAAGCCCAAAGGATGGAATCATAATAAGGATCCGACGGCGCTGCATCCTTAAACGGATCCCCGCTATAATCCCTGATTCCATGCAAATGGTCATGGAACAATGTATGGAGGATTTTGGCCGCTTCCTTGCGTGAAATACTTTGATTGGGATGAAACTTGTCATCCGTTTTATAATCATAGACGTCCAATTGATTCAAATAGTTGATTGCTTCATAGTGGCTGTCGGCGGAACCGATATCCTGAAAATGCTTTTCCGCTTTCACATCATGTGGAATAAAAACAAATACACAAGCGAGGAATAACAGATGGAGAAACATGGAGCCTTTCATAACCAAATTTCGCATGGAGGTCACACTCCTTCAAGTGCCCTGTATGATTCTATTATAAGAGTAAATGTTTATGTTTTCTAAGAAAATTTTGACAACTTGTGCACGAAATGATGATAAAATTACCAAATGGCGTGAAATGAAAAAAGGAGAAATTGAGCCTTCTCAATTTCTCCTTTTTCTATAGGGAAGACAGCTTTGTCCCCGCATTAAGCGTTGTCAAAATGATGCTTTTCATCCGGCGATTCTTTGCGGAACAGTTCTTCCAATAACTCGTCCCCTTCCGCTTTTACCCGTTTATTGAGTTCATCCACCGGAATCGAATCCACTGTCTGCATATCCTCATGCAAATCAAAAAGGCTGATATTGTCTGATGGCACCCGGTCCGGTTTTTCTTCATATGGAATATCAGCAAATTTCTTCTTTGAATCCGGCAATGAATCTTTTTTCATATGCAACACACTCCTTTATGGTAGTATGTGTTGACGGTACCGCTTTATTCATCAATGAAGATTCATGCCATCATATACTCCAATTTTTGCGCAAAAGTCACATTGTTCGGGTTCCATTTTCTGATAGGACATTGATAGACTTTGTAAGGCAATCCAAGAGTTCTGACGAATTCCACAAATTTTCCATCAAACCAAGGCGGACTCCATGCCCCTGAACGGCAAATATGGATGGCGGCGGTTTTGATCCCTTCATACAAATCATCAAATTTTAAATATTGTATGTTGAATGCTTTATTGATTTCTTTAAAAAATTCCGGCTTTTCCTTCGTAAAAGGACTGTAGATGATATACGCTTTACTGATGATTCCATTTTTCAAAAGTTTTCCAAGCCAGTTGGCACAATTGACTTCGAACTGCAATGAAGCAAGCCCGCCGTATCCCAGATCCGAATGGGCATCAAAAAGATACACTTCATCCACATTAAATTTTTCCGCGATTTTGTATGATAAAGCATGGGAATCCGATACATAAACGTTCACTTCTTGATCCCATCGGAAAAATTGTTTGATTTTATTCCAGAAAAAATCAACATCTTTCGAAAGGGCAAAAGATTTTTCAAAATCTTTTCCATAGGATTTGTATTGAAAATAACGCTTATACCATAAATCATTGATCGTTCTTTTATTTTCAACACTTGATGTTATTTCTTGATTTTCAGCGGATATGAAGTAGTCCCAGTCGATTGACAATAAACTTGCCACTGCAAACCCCTCCAAAAATCAAAAACTGTCGCTAATAAAATCGTAATACTCGATCAATGGAATATCAAACAATCTCCTTAATTTTTGAAAAAAAAGCCATATTTTTAGAGTCGGTGCTTTTATTTTGGTAGAATTATAAATATAGAAGATTTTAGGAGGGATATGGCTTATGTATGATGTAGCAATTATCGGCGCAGGACCAGCCGGAGGAAGCGCTGCGATTTTTACGGCAAAAGCAGGAAAGAAAACGGTGATTTTGGACAGCGACCAAGGCGTAACAAAACGTGCAATGCTTTACAATCACTACGGCGTGAAAGAAATTACTGGACCGCAATTGGTGAAAACAGGAATTGAACAAGCTAAACATTACGGTGCTGAACTGATTGAAGCAAAAGTGACAGGCATTTCAAAAACTGAAAACGGATTTAAACTCCAATATGAAAATGGCGAAGTGGAAGCAAAACATGTCATCCTTGCCACAGGTTTTTTAACTGATCTGGCGGAAAGCATCGGACTTAATACGAAACCAGGGACTGAGCCAAGAGTAAAAACTATTTTTGATGTGGACGCAAATGGCAAAACAAATGTGGAAGGCATCTGGGCTGCTGGTACATGCGCAGGTGTGAGCGTCCATACCATCATTACAGCGGGTGACGGTGCGAAGGTTGCCATCAATGTCATCAGTGAACTGAACGGCGAACGTTACGTGGATCACGATGTGTTGAAATAATTTGATAAAATCTTGATAAGCCGAGGCGGAAAGAAGATTTCTGCCCCGGCTTTTTTCATTCCTTCAATTTCGCTTTTTGGAAACCCCGTTTTGCAATTTTTTTCATGAATCAGCATATTATCGATTTATAAACATAAACGGATGATTCTTCCACAATATTGCAAAATTTTTGTATGCGCTTTCATGATATAATATTTCCAACAAAAGGAGTGATTGGCATGATCGCGAATTATAAAAACATTTTAGTCGCTATGGATGGTTCAAAAGAGTCTGAGGCGGCTCTTCATGAAGGAATTAGGATTGCGAAAGAAAATCAGGCTTCTTTAAAATTGGTGACGATTATTGATACAACCCGTGTAGCAAGGGCAAAAAAATATAAAGAAATTTTGACGCGAAATCTTGAAGAAATAAATAAACGGATGGACCAATACCGCAAAGAGGCAACATCCCAAAACATAGAAGATGTTGAAGTGATCATTGAAAAAGGTTCCCCGAAAAAGCTGATTCCAATCGATGTCGCCGAAAGAGTGAATGCGGATTTAATCATCTGCGGTGCAACGGGATTGACTCCTGCTGAACAAATCTTTTTGGGATCTGTCACACAGCATATCGTCACTTCCGCAAAATGTGATGTGCTTGTCGTACGAAATGTGGAATAAGGGTTTCAAGCAAGGAAAGTTTCCTTGCTTGAAACCCTTAATTTTTATTCTCCCGGCTTTTCGATGATCCCATCCGGATATTTGGCAAATCTGCCCGCATCTCTATGATTCACGGGATCCGGTCTATCCCATTTCCAACCGCCAAATTTTGTTTTATTATATTCGGCAAAAGTCGCATAAATTTCTTCCTTTTTATTCATCACAAAAGGACCGAATTGAGCAACGGGCTCATTGATCGGCTCACCTTCCAATACAAGGATGGAACTGTATTGATCTCCGTTTTGGATAACAATCTCTTCGTCCCCTGCCAGTTTGCAGCGATAATTCGCTTGTATCGCCGCACCATCAATTTGTATTGTTCCCCCTTCATAATAATACAAATTCCTATTGATGGTACCCGATACTTTCGGAAGAGTCATGATGGCTCCCGGCTCCATATGTATCAAATAAATCCCCACATGATGGTTATTATTTTTCGCCCAAGAAGCCATGTTCGGTTCCAAAGCCGTGATTCCATACATTTCCCCGGCAATCACTTTCACTGTTGTTTTGTTTCCATCGAAATCATTTTCAATAACCGGGATATCTTCTCTCCAAAACATTCGGTATTCCGGTTCCGCTTTTTTTCCTTTTTGATTCAAGTTTAACCAAATTTGAAACAATTCAAGTGGATTTGTCTGTTCCTTATTGACAAGCGGAAACATTTCAGAATGCTGGCATCCTTTCCCCGCAGTCAACCATTGGACATCGCCGCTTGCATATCGGCAAACAGACCCCCTGGAATCGAAGTGATCAACTACCCCTTGCAGAACGATTGTGACTGTTTCATACCCTTTGTGAGGATGAACGGGAAATCCGGGAATCGCCTTTCCATGGTACATACGAAAGCCATCCTTTAATTTAAAATCTTCCCCCAGGTCCCGTCCTTCCAGCAGTTCCGCGTCTACTCCCTGCTCTTCGTTGCCCGGCGGATACATGTCTTTGTGATATGCAGTCAAAATAAAAGGGCTTTCTGTAGTCCATTGCGTTCCCAATTTTTGCAACCCGATAATTTTTCTGTTTTGCATGAATGTCACCTCACACCTCGTCTGTTCTAATTCCATACTAGCAAATTTTGACTTTGATAAAAAATTAAAAATCGTACAAAATAATGAAATNGGGCGAGTGCTCCTGTCGCGCACGCTTAGTCGCAAAGCAAAAGCTTTCCTGCGACGAGCCCTCTCGAGACCCCGCAGGAGCGAAGGATTGAGCTCCGAGGAGGCTCGAGCCGGGCCCGCGGAAAGCGTCCCCGGAACGGAAATCAATTTTCTTCAATTATCAAAAAAACACCATTTTCTCCCGGGAGAAAATGGTGTTTTTTATCTTTTGTCCCAGCCTCTTTTCCTATTAAGAATTCGGCTGATTCTTTCTGAACCGTTGTTGCGGTTGGAATCCGCTTTCTTCGGCAATTTCTTCTTTCACTTGTTGGATGTTTGTTCCAGCTGGTGTTTTGGCAGGAGCCGGGCTTGGCTGTGGTTTATTTGGACTTGCAAAACCGCTCTCTTGGGCGATTTCTTCCCTCACTTGCTGGATGTCCGTTCCTGCGGGTGTTTTACCAGGTTGGCTTGGTTGAGGTTTACTTGGATTTGCAAAACCGCTTTCCTGGGCGATTTCTTCCCTCACTTGCTGGATGTCCGTTCCTGCAGGTGTTTTACCAGGAGCTGGGCTTGGCTGTGGCTTATTTGGACTTGCAAAACCGCTCTCTTGGGCGATTTCTTCCCTCACTTGCTGGATGTCCGTTCCTGCAGGTGTTTTACCAGGTTGGCTTGGTTGTGAGAAGCTTTGATTCCCAAAGCCGCCTTCCTGAGCAATTTCTTCCCTCACTTTTTGGGGATTCGTTCCGAATGTTGAACTGCTGCCTTGAGCATTTTGACGTTTCACTTCTTCAATATTTGTTCCTGTTTGCGTAAATTGTTTATTGTTATTTGCCATCTTTGCACCTCCATAAGTGTTATGCCTTTATCATGCTAAATTTAATGTGAATTATTCATCATGGTTGCCGCTCATTTTCTTCCAATCATGAAAGCAGGCATTCCCGCAATTATTTCTTTATAAGAAACGGGCGAATAATCCCTTTCGAATCGGTGCAAAACAATTAAGCATTTTCTTTATTGTCCTTTCATACAATAGTGCATGTCCTGCTAGATGGAGGAATGTTCATGTACTATGTACAGAAGGGACTGGCCATCCTTCTTGGAAGCATTTTGTTATCCATCGGAATCAATCTTTTCTTGGCACCGAATGAAATATTGGACGGGGGCATAATTGGCCTCTCCCTTATTTTGCATTACCTTTTCCACCTCAAAATCGGACTGATGGTCATTGTATTGAGCATGCCAATTTTCATTTTGGCGTGGTTCAAATATAGACATTATTTTTATAACAGTGTCCACGGTTTATTAGTCTCTTCTGTGATCATCGATATTTTTAAGCCTCTTCGTTCCCTGTTGCACATTAACTCCTTCATCGCGGCAATTATCGGTGGGGTATTTGTAGGATTTGGAATCGGGATGATGCTGAGATTTGATACAAGCACCGGAGGAACCGATTTATTGGCCCAATTTATCAGCGACAAAACGAAAATCAATGTGGGCATCATTATTTTACTGATTGATTCCATTATTGTTTTAATCGGTGGAATTTTACTCTCCGCCAGCACATTGCTATTATCGATTATTGCGATTACGGTTGTCGGCATTACAACAAGTACTGTAACCGGAAAACATTGACTTCTTTCCTTTGTTTTATTTTTTATACGGGAACAATCCAAAAAAAATCCCGGAGAACTCTCCAGGATTTTGCCAAAAGACCGTTTTTCCACCGAGATTCATCATTTTATTTCTTTAATATCTTCCAAACTTTTTCCTTTGAAAAAGTCCGGCTTTGTTTCCGCCAAAATAATGGCAGTTAAAATCAAGGCGGCTCCAATGATCATTCTTCCCGTCAACACTTCGCTTAATATGATGACGGAGAAAACCATTCCCCATAAGGCCTCTGTCGATAAGATGATCGCTGTTTTTGTTTCGCTCGTAAATTTTTGGGCCATTGTTTGGAAACAGTATGCAAGCGTTGTGGAGAAAATCCCCAAATACAAAGTGGAAAGTACCCCTTTCCATTCAAGGCTGAAATCGACTTCCCCCTTTGCCAGCACAAATAGCCACGCAAAAAGGGCAGCCGCTCCCATTTGAACAATTGTCAGCAATATCGGATCTTCATCTTTCACATATTTGGCTGTGTAATAAATTTGATAAGCGAAACCAAATGCACATCCTAATGTCAGAAGATCCCCCACATTGATGTCGGCAACGGACAATTGCAACGAAAGGAAGCCGATGCCGATAATCGCCAAAAATGCTCCCGACAACTCAAATTTATCGACTTTCCTTTTGTCCATAAAAAAAGCGATAAATGGAACTATGACTACATTGATGGCTGTAATAAAAGCATTTTTTGATGGAGTTGTATATTGCAAGCCGACCGTTTGCAGCAGAAACGCCAAATATAAAAGAAACCCCAAAATGAAGCCTCTCTTGATTGTCGATTTCTTAATATGTTTCAATCGATTATAAAATATGATACTCAAAATCAATACTCCAACAGAAAAACGGATAGCCAATATTTGATAGGGAGTAAAGTAATCCAAAGAAATCGCACTGAATGCAAATCCGCTCCCCCAAATAATGGCTGTTGTAAACAACATGATTTCCCCTATATATTTGCTCATAATTGCCTCCATGCAAAGTTTCACCCATACTATAATTTTATATTTTAACATGAAATTTCTTCTATTTTCTAAAACTTTATTCTTACAATTATCATAAATATGATAAAATTATTGACAGTTTATATTTTTCTTGATCGTTCGGAAAGCAATAGTTAGAAAGGGTGCAAACCTTTTGTTACAATCAATCCTTTCAAACATAGCGGTCATTTTGCTGATGCATTTAACGATGACTTTTATATTGGACAACCAGAAAAAAATCCCCCATCCATTAAGAATCGCCATCACAATTGTGCTGAGTTCCGGCTGTGCAATATCGCTTTTCTATTTGCCGATCCATTTACATGAAGGATATTTTGTCGATATGCGGTTCATTCCTCTCGTTTTCTTGGCGTATTTGCAAGGATGGATTGCAATTCCGGCGTTGTTGATCGCATCCGCTTGGAGATTTTTTATGGGTGGAAACGGGATGGTTCCGGGGATTATCTTTGGAATGGTGCTGCCAACAATTATAGCTCTTGCCTTCCATCCCCGTTCCCAATTGAAAAAGCATTATATCGAAAAAATTTTAATTGTCCTTTTATGCTGGTTTGTTTGTGATTTTCCTATCATTTTTCTTGTTCCAAACGGCTTTGAAATTTTCAAGGAGACCGCACTGACCCGCGTTACCTCATTTGTTGCAACATCAGCCATTCTTTATATGTTCATCATGCAAGATCGACAAAGGAAATTTTTAAATAGCCAGTTGGAAAAAATGGCTGATGAAGACCCGCTGACAAAACTCGTAAATAAGAGAAAATTTTATGAAGTGGTTGAAGAGAAAACCGCTGCATTAAAACCTTGCCATTATATTGCCATGCTCGATATTGATTTTTTTAAAAAAGTGAACGATACATATGGTCATCTATTCGGTGACAAAATTTTAGCGGAAGTGGCGAATATATTAAAAAAATATGAATCCCATCATTTGGTTGCGGGGCGATTTGGGGGAGAAGAATTCATCATTTATTTAGGGGAAACGGATTTGGATTCAGCCAAAAGCATATTGGAAAAAATACGCGAAGAAATCAAACATACTTCCTTCGTATATAGTAATGACACAAAGGTCAACTTGACCGTTTCCATCGGGCTGGCTGAATTAAAGGATGAAATCGACATATTGGAAGCGGTATATTATGCGGATCAAAACTTATATAAAGCGAAAAGCAGCGGACGGGATTGCCTGGTCAGTCCAGTTTGAGATATGTGGATTGCAAAAGTCTAAACGGTCCGGACCGGTTCGTTTTTTGACTTCAGGGAAACATAAGAAATTTGAAGTTCTCGCAACACTTACATAAAACTTCATCCAGCCTTATCAAAATACCGATTATCCGCACCGATTACAATTGCCCGGAATAATATGTATTTAGTGAATAAGGCTGGAGGTGCGCTGATGATTCATTATGTGAAACCAGGGGAAACCCTTGCACAAATTGCAAGGGATTATCGGGTGGAATACCTTATTTTATTGGAAAACAATCCTCAAATTACAAACCCGGATTTGTTATATGTCGGTCAACCGATTAATATTCCCGGATTGCCCGATCCAAGTACAATTCCATATGAAATCGATGTATCTATCAATAACCGCACTTTATCCTTATACAACAACGGAGTTTTAGTAAAAACCTACCCAATCGCTGTGGGGCGGATGCTATTCGAAACGCCTACCGGAAACTTTGTCATTGTCAACAGAGCCCCTAACCCGGGAGGTCCATTTGGCACGATGTGGCTCACTCTTTCAAAAGAAACCTATGGCATCCATGGCACGGATGATCCCAGTTCCATCGGCTATGCCGTTTCGAAAGGCTGCATCCGCATGCGGAATGAAGATGTGGAAGAATTGGCAAGCATCGTGCCCAACGGAACAGCAGTATACATCCATTATTAATGTTTTGGGGGCGTCTCATCATCCGATGTCCCCTTTGTTTTCACCCCATTCAATACATATAGTCTCTCGGAAATTAAATTTCCGCATAAGCTCTAGTCTTTCGACTAGGGCTTTTTATGTGCTTCACCCCCAAAAATCAAAATAATAATGCATATTACTTGACTTTTTAAAATCGCCCCAATAATCGGCATGAAGGCATTATTTTTTGATGAAATGGGGTAGTTTTTATTGTTAAAAAAAATTCGTTCACATGATGATTTTCTAACGTTTATGTCTCAAAAAATTGATTTATATTATCCAAATAAAAGGATACTTAGAGAACATTTCACTCATCTGATTATTTGGGTAAGCATCATTGATCTTACTAAAACTGCCCATTTACTGAAACATCGATATTCTTCTAATCCAAGAGGAAGAAAACCGAGAAACCCTTGCGATATGCTCCGAAGCCTGTTATTGATGCACAAACTTCAATACACAAGCGTAGATAAATGGGTTGATGCTTTGAGAACAGTGCCACTATATGCTATTTTGAGTGGTTTTCATCCCGATTCAACTCCTGGCGTCGGAACCTTTTATGACTTTTTCAATCGCCTTTGGCTTGCCCCTTCTCCGCACTTGATGAATAAGAAAAAACGGAAAGTTAAAAAGCCAAAAGCCAAAGGAAAAAAGCATCAAAAGATGGCTCCTAGAAATCCCGGAATTGTTGAAAAACTAGTGAACCGAGCGCTTAAACAACAAGGAAATGTACATTATGCGCCGAAGGCACATGATGGTTTACAAACTTTATTTAAGGAAATGTTTGTTGAACCATCAGCTAACCAAGGGTTGCTTGGCGACACAAAATCATTAAGCATCACTGGTGATGGTACACCAGTTGAAACTGGTGGCCGTCCATACGGCAAACTACTCTGTAACTGTCGTAAACAAGGAAACTGGAAATGTGATTGCCTTCGAAAATTTTCTGATCCTGATGCAGATTTTGGCTGGGATAGTAGCCGCGAAAAATATTACTATGGACGAAATCTCTTTATGATTAGTGCTTCCGAGAGCCCGTATGATTTACCTATTTATCCTAGATTATACCGGGCTAGTAAACATGATTCTGTTTTATGGGTAAGCACCTTTCATGAACTACTACACTGGTACCCCAATTGGAAAATTGGGGAAAGCATCTTAGACTCTGCTTTCGATGCTTATCCCATCTATGAAATGCTAGAACGGTATGATGTATCAGCCATCATCGACCTTAATCCAAGGCGTTCTAAGCAATTCACCTATAATAAAATGGACATTAACCTAGACGGTGTACCTGTTTGCCCCATTGGGCGTGAAATGCTTGATTGGGGCATAGATAAAAAGCGTTACCGCCGTAAATGGCGTTGTCCAGCAGCTGTGGGTGGTTGGCAATGCCCGCATCCATGTTCTGATTCGAGTTATGGACGGACATTTTATACATCAACCAAAAATAACCCTAGGTTATTTCCACGTGTAAAGCGTGACAGTAAAGAATGGCGTAAGCGATTCGCTCTCCGTACGGGAGTAGAACGGTGTATCAAACGCCAAAAAGTTGATTACAAGCTGGAAGGCTCAAATGGACGAAGTTCCCGGCATTGGAACATACGTACATATATCATCGCCATGTGCCAGCATGTAGACGCTTGGGTAAAAGAAACTGAAAAGAATCAATATAAGGAGTTGCATCGAAAAGTAAAATCAATATTATTCATCTAACATTTAAATATTAACTTTTTTAAAATCTGCATATCGCAGGTTTATTTGGCATGCAGTTTTTTATCTCTAACACCCTAAGGATTATTTTAGGTTACGCGAAACCTCCAAAAGTCCCGAAATTACTTAATTAATTTCCGAGTCTCTATCAATTCCTATTTTTAATGGTATTGTCCTAAAGGCATTCATTATTTAGATTTTAAACCTGCTGCATAAACAAGTCCATTGACTGTCATGGTCGAAAGAATATGGGCCATTTCATAAGGTGATTCTTTCATGCCGTTTTCTAACCACTTTTGAATCACCCCGATATGTGCAGATGCAATATAAGAGGCTAAATACTGTCCAGGAACAAGTAACTTTTCTTCCTGAATAAATGAATTCGGACCATCCGTAAATATTGTTTTCCACAAAAAATCCTTCAGTCTTGATTGGAAAGTTAAATGTCCTTTCGGCCCTAACATAGCTTTCATAAATTTACTATTCTTATTGATGTATTCAAGCGTTGAGATGGCAATAGGATTTGGTGCTTGCGTAGGTAAATTGGATTCAAGTACCTCAATAAGCCTTGGAAAGTTTTGTTTAGCAATTCGGGTCATTTCATGCATAATTTCTTCCTCACACTTTGTCATTAAATCAAATTTATCCTGATAATGTGCATAAAATGTACCTCTGTTTATTTTAGCTCTTGTTGTTATATCTTTAACTGTAATCGCTTCAAATCCCTTTTCTTCAATTAAATCTACTAAAGCATCCTGAATGGATTCTTTTGTTCGAATGACACGTAGATCTGTACTATTTTCGTGCATACCATTTCCTCCTAGAATTTTATCCGACACATTTACAAGAAGTGTACCATAACCGACATATCTTTCATTTTTGATTATTGAAAGAGAACTAATATCCCAATTATAATGTAAATACAATACAAAAACAACACGTTGTTTGTTTGGGTATAAAAAAAGAGGATTAAAATGTTTAAAAATAAATTAGTATTAGCTTTGCCGCTCATTGCATTGGCAATTATTTTTCTGTTTTCAATGACATTATTTCCATCGGTCCAGCCACAACCGAAGAATCTACCTATTGCCATCGTTAATGAGGATGAGGGAGTGGAAATTCCTAATCAACCAACGATGAATATGGGGCAAACAATTGTTGACATGATACAAGAATCTACGGCATCAACTAAGGATGAAGATTCTGTCGTAAAGTGGATAGAAGTAAAGAGTAATGAGGAAGTACAAAAAGGGTTAGACGATCAAAAGTATTATGCGGCTTTAGTCATTCCAAAAGATTTTAGTGTGAAGCAAGCATCATTACAGACACCAGTACCATCGACACCTGAAGTACTAATATTTATTAATCAAGGAATGAATATGCCAGCTGCTACCATAGCGGGGCAAGTCTTAAATGGAGTAGTGGACAACATGAACAACTCTGTCCGCCAACAAGTGCTTGCTGGATTTGAAAAACAAGGAGCAACTTTGACAACTAAACAGGCAGAAATCCTTGCAGTTCCAATCTCAAAGAAAGTCACAAATGTAAATGAAGTTGGAACCCATACTGCAAACGGAAACGCTCCTATGATTTTGTTCCAGCCATTGTGGATGGGAAGTTTGGTTACTGCAGCTATTCTCTTTTTTGCCGTTAATAAAATGACACTCGCTACTAGAAAAGAAAGACTTTGGACAAAAATAGGGCAAATTTTAATGGCTACTTTTGTATCATTAGTCATCGGCTTTGGCTTTACCTGGATAGCAGGGGGGATAGTCGGGCTCAATATTCCAGATTTCATGGATACAGCATTATTCTTGGCTGTTTCATCATTTAGTTTTATCTTAATGATTTTAGCAGTATTTTCATTGATCGGGTTTAGAGGAATGCCTCTCTTTGTCTTAATATTATTCTTCGGAGCCCCTTTACTTGCATTAGCACCTGAAATGATGTCTTCATTCTACCAAGATTGGGTATATCCTTGGCTGCCAATGCGATTTATGATTGAAGGTTTACGAAAACTTTTCTTCTTTAGTACAGAAATATCATGGGATATTGTTTCAACACAAGTTTGGATTGGGTTAACAAGCATGATTGTCATATTGGCTACTGTTTTCAAAAAGAAAAAAGAAACTGAAACTGAATCAGTAACTGATTCTCAATAGTAAAGAAATAGAAAGATGCTAAATCTGTAACTCCATACGATAGACTATCGTATGGAGTTTACAGATATACTTTTGCTATTAAAGGAGTGGAAACGTGATGAAAGTATTAGTAATAGGTGCAACTGGCAGAACTGGTCAAGAATTAGTGAAACAAAGTTTAGAAAAAGGTTACGAGGTAAGAGCTTATGTCAGACGTCCTGAAGCTGTACCGCCACAAAAGAATTTGGAAGTTTTCGCGGGTAATTTAGATGATATTGAATCGCTGACTACAGCACTGAAAGACGTTGATGCTGTATTGATGGCGCTTGGCAACTCCATGTCAAATCGCAATGACAAATTATTTGAATGGGTGATACCAAATTTAATTACAGCAATGAAGGCTGCAAATGTAAAACGAATCGTAAGTTTGTCCGCTTTAGGTGTTGGAAATACATTTCATAATACACGCTATCCTTATCGATTGGGTGCACGTACCTTCTTAAAAGGGAATTTTGAAGATCATTTGGCAGGTGAAATCAAATTCAAAGATTCCGGATTAGATTGGACAACGGTTCACCCAGGTCCATTGTTTAATGGTGAGAAAATGGCAAATCCACTTGTTCGTGACGCAGCTACTGGTTATAAAATGCCTAGAGTACCTCGAACAAATCGCGCAGATGTGGCACAAGTAATGCTTAAAGCATTACTAGATCCATCTACTTATGGAAAAGAACTTGTCATGGCGTCAACACCAGATAAGAATTAGAAGAATAAAGGAAATCGAACTGATAGAATGTTTCATCAAAGAAAGTAATTTTACAGTAGTTGTCACTTATGCAGGAATTTCAAACGCATCGGGCATTAAAAGTTAGAGTAATGAGTTATGTTTTGTTAATGAAACAAGTAAACCTAATTATAATCCTAGTTGTTTGAAAGGAGTAATTTATTAAGAGCTAATTGCGATGTTCCAAAGTGCAAGAGGGAAAAGGGATGAAAGACAGGGCAAATTTTATTTTCCCCCAAAAAATAAGCTTGAAAGAGGGCTTTTGAGGAAGAAATTGGGGGGATTCAAGAAAATCCACCCCAAAACACAAAAAACAGATGAAACCGCACCATAAGTGAGTTAAGATGTTAATATCTACAAAAACAATCTTAAACTTAGGGGGTTTCACCTGTATGGCTATTATACCACAAATGAGTTTATTTTCATGGACAGATTTAGATGAATTAGGGGATTTGGATCGCCTGCGCTTGGTCATCGAATATCTACCTGATGAAAAGCTTATGAAAACCCTTGAAAGTCAGCGCAAAAATGGCCGGAACGATTACCCCATTCGGGCGGTCTGGAATACGATTTTAGCCGGAGTCGTCTTTGAGCATAAAAGTACTGAATCTCTTCGTAGGGAGCTTAAAAGAAACGCCCAATTGAGATACATGTGTGGCTTGGAAGGAAGTAGCGTTCCACCAGCTTATGTGTACTCTCGATTCATGAAAAAACTATTTGATCATGAAGAAACAATCAATTTGATGTTTGAATCCCTCGTAGCTGAACTCTACGAGACTCTCCCAGATTTTGGAAGATCCTTAGCGATCGACAGTAAGACCATCCCATCTTTTGCGAATGGAAAAAAATAAAAATGAAGAAAAAGATGGCCGCAGAGACACGGATGCAGATTATGGGGTAAAAGAGTATCGTGGAAAAAGAGAAGACGGAACGATGTGGAAAAAAATAACGAAATGGTTTGGATATAAACTCCATTTAATCATTGATTCCAACTATGAACTTCCTGTGGCCTATTCTGTGACGAAGGCCTCCGTTCCAGATATTAACGAAGCCCATCATCTATTAGATGACATCCAGGAAAATCAGCCTTATATTCTTGAAAATGCAGAGTCGATGCAAGCCGACAAAGGGTATGATGATACAAAGCTTTATGTACGCTTATGGGATAGCCATAAAATAAAACCGGTCATCGATATTCGAAATATGTGGAAAGATGGAGAAAGCACCCGTCTATTAGGTGATTGGGAAAATGTGACCTACAATGTTAAAGGAAATGTATATTGCCACTGCCCACTCACAGGAAAGGAACGTGAGATGGCAAATGGAGGATTTGAAAAAGATAGGAACACACTTAAAAAGTTATGCCCCGCCAAACAGTACGGCATACATTGTGAAGGTGCAGCCGAGTGCCCAGTGATACAGGGAATTCGGATTCCGCTGAGCGAAGACCGACGTATTTTTACCCCGATTGATCGGGCCAGTTACAAATGGAAAAGAGAATACAATAAACGAACAGCTATTTTTATATTCGGGCAAACGAAAAAACGCATCAGAAGCGCTTTTTTGGAGCTTTTACGGGATTCTTAAAAAAAATGCACTTGTAGATTATATTTTTCATAATAAACTAGGACAAAATGGCACAGTTAAAAAGTGTTCATTTACTGTATTGATAACAATAAGCCCCCACAATATCAACTCCTTTTAAGCGGTGAGCAGTTCACCGTTTGATGCTCGAAAAAAGCCGTTTCCTGTTTTGCGCTGAACCTTGCGTCCCCCTGCACCCCCACTACTAACCGAACGGGAAAAATGAGCATAATTTTTTTATCCCTGCCGTTCGGCTACACGATTATAGCAGGGGGACTCTTCAGCGCAAAAAGACTACGTTTTTTTCTGCGCCTGTTTTACCTCATGTAGCGCAAAGCCAAATCGAAACGATTTTTCCCATGACCTAATTCTGCATGCACACGGTCCATTTTTTCTTTCATGGAATTATACAGTTTTCGATCATGCACCCCATAATCAAATCTTTTTCCTTCTGCATAACGTGCGAGACATTTCTCAAACAATTCTTTTTCCTCTTTTGTCATCAATTCATTTACCCTATTTCTTGCGTAAGTATGGCGAAAAGCATGTGTACCAGTATATTCAATCCCTAGTTTCTTGCAGACATTTTTTACCTCGTTTTGAACAGTTCCTGCTGTCACATTTACTAACCTTTCATTCGGCTCTTTCCCTTCAATCATTTCAGCTAATGTTTTTTCAAAGTGCTTAGGAATCGGGACTTCACGATATCTTCCGCCTTTTTCAATTACGGAAACAACGCCCTTCTCAAAATTCACATCACTCACTTTCAAAGAAACCGCGCCACTTATACGAAACCCCATATTGTGCATCAGCTCAACTGCATTTCTTGTATTAGGGGAAACATTAGCTTTTATGGTGTTTATATCTTTCAAACTCAAAGAACGGTCAGAAACACCCTCTAAACGGTTTCTAGGGGGTATTAGTCGCTTCTTAGGACAGAAGTATGTTTTCGGCTTATTATAGCGTTCTGCACGCTTATTTAGCCCTTCCTGAAGCAAACTAAGATGCGTTTCAATTGAACGTCTGTAATCTAACGATGTATGACTTTTGGACGCAAGAAAATCCCTATATTCCTGTTCTGTTATTTCATACAAGTTTCTTATCCCACGTTCTGAACGTACCCAATTCGCAAATTGTCTAGAGATTTTCAAACACTCCTTTTTCGTCTTATACGAGTGGATCCCCTTAATCCCTTTTTTTCTAGCTTCACGTTTGGATTTTCCAATCATGTCGATTTCACGAATGCACATGTTCACCTGATTAATTATGCTCAAAAACACCACTCCTTTCGTATCAGACAAAAAAAGGGCATACCGAAACATACCTTTGACTTCCGATTTTTTTGTGAAATCATCGGTCAAAGGCTTGTCATAAAAGGGTTTTCCCTGAGCCTCATGCTCACGTTGTTCGCATGAGGCTCATGTTCGTTTCCCCTAAAAAAAATATGTAGTTTGTAAGCCCGAAATCAAACAACGCCTATAAATCAATGACACCTCCCTGTAAGATGAAAGTAACAATTACAGAGGAGGTGTTCTTTTTTTGACAACGGAAAAACTCAATATCGTGCCTGTAAAATT
>NZ_JBHSNQ010000077.1:0-22844 GCF_042655065.1 Ureibacillus suwonensis | reverse complement strand
GGTAGATACTTAAATTTTATCAGAAGATGTCCTTATTTTTATTAAAAAAATAGTAATAGCCCATGAAATTTCATTCCAACATTTCATGGGCTGTTTCCATTTTAGAGGAGGGTTTTGTCCCAGCCTCCTTCTATATAATATATTATTTTTCTTTTTCCGTTTTTAAAACTTCCAAAGTTTGATTGAATTCCTCTTCAATTTCCGGATTTGGTTTATACGTGATTAAACTTACAACCAACGCAACGATCAAGCAGGAGAAGAATCCTGGCACCATTTCATAAATGATTCCGGAAAGTGTGGAAGATTGACCCCAAATAAATGCAACCACGGCACCGACGAGCATTCCGCTTAATGCACCGATATTCGTCAGCTTTCTCCAATATAATGCCAAAAGGATAATCGGACCAAAGGCTGAACCGAACCCTGCCCAAGCGAATCCTACCAAATCCAAAATGGAGTTATTTGGATTCCAAGCTAAAATCATGGCGATAATGGATACAACCAAAACGGCTAATCGTCCGGCTGTCACATAATGCTTGTCGGAAGCGTCTTTTTTAAATAATGCTTTATAAATATCCTCAATCAAAGCGGAAGAAGTAACGATTAATTGAGATGAAATTGTACTCATAATCGCCGCCAAAATGGCTGCCAATAAAACTCCGGCAACAAATGGATGGAACAAGATTTGCCCCATTTCAATGAAAATGGTTTCCGGATCGTCAAGCGTCAATCCATTTTGTTGGAAATACGCAACCCCTACAAGCGCTGTACAGATCGCACCGACCAAACTTAGAATCATCCACCCAATTCCAATGCGACGGGCACTTTTCATTTCTTTCACCGTGTTTATCGCCATGAAGCGAACGATGATGTGCGGTTGACCGAAATATCCAAGACCCCATGCGACTGATGAAATAATTCCGGCTGCAGCCGCTGTTGACGGAAGTAAAGATAAATGTTCCGTATTTACAGTTGTGATGGCACTGTGGGTATCTCCGAAACCACCTGTAAAGAAAATACCTACAAGCGGAACCAAGATCAATGCCAGGAACATGATTGTCCCTTGTACCACATCCGTATAACTTACCGCCAAGAAGCCGCCAAAGAGTGTATATAAAACGACTACCGCTGCCACAATAATCATCCCTAAGTGGTAATCAAGCCCGAAGGAACTTTGGAAAAACTTCCCTCCAGATACCATACCGGATGACACGTAGAATGTGAAGAATACTAGAATGACGATTCCTGAAGCAATTCGCAACAATTTTGTATTGTCACGTAGACGGTTATCCAAAAAGCTTGGGATCGTAATGGAATCTTTTGAAACTTGTGTATAAACCCGCAAACGCGGCGCTACTAAAACGTAGTTCAAATATTGTCCGACTGTCAGCCCGATGGCGATCCATGCTTCCACTAGACCGGCTGCATAAATCGCGCCAGGCAATCCCATCAAGAGCCAGCCGGACATGTCTGCAGCACCGGCACTTAACGCAGTTGTAATAGGACCTAATCCCCGGCCTCCCAACATGAATTCTTTTAAGTTGCTAGTTCTTTTGAATGCATACCAACCGATAAATAACATTGCGGCCATATACAAAACGATTGCCAGCATCTGGTAGTGATATTCTTGCATAAAATATTCCTCCATTTCTTTTACTATTTCTTTTTCGAATACTTTGATACATAAAGCAGCGGAAAGGGGACGATTCTTAGAAAATTATTTTATAGTATTACTTTACCACATGAATATGTTTCTTGAATATAATATTATTTCAAAAAATTCGATTTTCTAATAAAATTCCGCATACGAAATTTTTACTTTATTTTTTCCATGGGCTTTCCACCTTATTCAAAACCACGGATTATATGTTAAACTAATGACGATTATCCTATATCAAAGAAGGTTGATAGTAATGGAATTTGATGGAATGAAGCAGCTGTTGCTGGAACTGATCCAACAAAAAAAATTGGTTTCAGCTACAATCAGTCAGCCCAGAAAAAAATCCGACGGGCTGAAAAGGATAAAATTGAAACCGGTTGAGATTAAAGGACAGTACCACATTCAGCTGGAATATCAATTTGAAAGAATATTAAAGCATGAAAATGTTTTACTGGAAAATTTTTGTTCAGTCTTAGATAGTATTTTTAAAAAATTCAGACAATTCCATGGGCAATTCACTGATCGCATAATACAAGTCCAATTGTCGAAAAAGAATAAAGTTTTCTGGAAAGAGGAGAAAACGGAATCAATCAAAGAAGTGTCTTTATCCCATAATCGCAAAAAGAATTATTTGCTGGATGAATCCACTCCATATCCGTTCCTGGTGCGCCTTGGTGTCCAAACCCCTGATGGAAAAGTGAAAAAACAAAAATACGATAAATTTCGCCAAATCAACCGCTTTCTTGAATTTATTGATGATTCGCTCGATTATTTGTCGAAAGACCGGCAAATCCGGATCCTCGATTTCGGTTCAGGAAAATCCTATTTAACCTTCGCTTTATATCATTATTTAAAAATGGAGAAGGGACTGGATATCAAAGTAACGGGCCTGGACTTGAAAAAAGAAGTGATTGAGGAATGCAACAAGATTGCAAAAGATTTGCAATATGACCATTTGGAGTTTCTTGTAGGGGACATCAGCGATTATCATGATGAAACTTCCGTGGACATGGTTGTCACGTTGCATGCTTGCGATGTTGCAACCGATATGGCGTTGGCCCGCGCAGTAAAATGGGGGGCTAAAGTCATTTTGAGCGTGCCATGCTGCCAACATGAATTGAACAGCCAATTGAATGCTCCCCAATTGGAAATTATGACACAACATGGATTAATCAAAGAGCGCTTCGCCGCCCTAGCAACGGATTCCATCCGTGCAGAAATCCTGAAATTGGTCGGATACGAAGTGCAACTGATGGAATTCATTGATATGGAGCATACACCAAAAAATATATTAATCCGAGCCTATTATACCGGCAGAAAACCAACCAAACACGAATTCGAACGATACAAAGGGTTTATTGATTTCTTATCGGCAAAACCGTTTTTGCAAAAGGAACTGGAAGAATATTTCATATCATGAGAAACCATAATAAAGTATATTAATGTGGCTGTGCCCATTAATATACTTTTTTCTTTCTCCATTGATCCATCTGAAAAAATTGTTACAAATAATATTACAGGAATGTAAATTTTGTCATTTTCGACACCTCTATTCTATGGTTTTGGACTATTTTTTGCTATCATAAAAAAGGTTTGAATAAACTAACGCATATCAGGGGGCATTACATTCATGTTTAATCCAAGAAAATCAGATCCATTTTTTTCGTCATTGCACAAGATTGCAGAAAACATGCGGGATGCAGTTCATTATGCCAATGACTTCAATGTTGATTCTATGGCTGATTTAAAGGAATTAAGTATCAAAGTAAAACAGTATGAAACAGATGGGGACAATTTGATTCATGAACTGATTGTGATGTTAAACAAATCATTCATGACGCCTATCGAAAGGGAAGATATATTAGCATTAGCAATCAAGATGGACGATGTATTAGATGGTATAGAACAATGTTTTGCACACTTGGAAATGTTCTCAATTCCTGAATTGGATGACAACATGCGCGCATTTCTAAAATACATAACAAGAAGTGCAGATGAAATTGTAGCCGCAATCGACTTATTAAATAAGAAAGATTTACCTTCCATGAGAAACCATATTATTTTAATTAAGGACTATGAACGTGAGTGTGATGAAATATCCCGTTCTTCCATCAAACAATTATTTTTAAATGAAAAAGATCCAATCCGTTTAATTAAATACAAAGATATTTACAATCAATTAGAAGACATTGCAGATTATTGTCAAGACGTAGCAAACACCCTAGAAACAATCATCATGCGTAATGCGTAAAAACGGAGTGGAGAAATAGGATATGGATACCATTTTTATCATAACAATATTAATCGTGATTTGTGCATTAGCATTCGACTTTATTAACGGATTTCATGATACAGCAAACGCCATTGCTACGTCTGTTTCCACCCGTGCACTTCCGCCGCGAGTAGCTGTATTGCTTGCTGCAAGCATGAACTTCCTTGGGGCCATTTCTTTCGTAGGTGTGGCAAAGGCCATTGCCAGCGATATTGTTGACCCATTTTCGCTGAACCAGACGCCGGATGATACAACCGGTTCAGTCGTGATCTTAGCGGCATTGCTTTCAGCAATATTATGGAATTTGGCCACTTGGTATTTTGGAATCCCATCAAGTTCATCCCATACATTGATTGGATCCATCGCAGGTGCGGCCATTGCTGCCGCGGGATTTGATATTCTTAATTACTCAGGGTTTATCGGGATATTGGAAGCGTTAATTTTTTCTCCTTTCATTGCGTTTACTGTCGGCTTTTTATTTATGTCCCTGTTTAAACTGATGTTTAAGAATTTGAATCTTTATCGCACCAACAAAGGTTTCCGGACAATGCAAATTTTCACCGCTGCATTACAGGCCTTTACGCACGGTACAAACGATGCCCAAAAAGCCATGGGGATTATTACAATGGCTTTAATTGCAGCAGGTATGCAACATGATAATGAAGTACAAGAATGGGTGCGAATTGCCTGCGCCATTGCAATGGGATTAGGTACTTCCATCGGGGGATACAAAATCATCAAAACCGTTGGAACAAAGATTATGAAAATTCGTCCTGTCAACGGCGCTGCAGCTGACTTGGCATCCGCAACGGTCATCTTCGGGGCAACATTGATTCATTTACCTGTATCAACAACCCACGTTATTTCTTCATCCATTATGGGGGTTGGATCTGCCCAACGTGCGAAGGGGGTAAATTGGGGAGTTGCCCGCAAAATCGTGTTGACTTGGATTATCACAATGCCGATATCCGCTGTAATCTCTGCAGGCATTTACCTTATTTTGAATCTGTTCTTCTAAAAAAAAGCACGAGCTTTGATGCTCGTGTTTATATTTTTTTATTGGATGAAATGAATTCCAAAGATTGAGTGCTTTGATTGATGGATGGTTCATAAACGGCGTAAAAAATGGTCAATGCAATAACGACCAACAGACTTACTAAAAGAATAATGCCCATAAGAATGATTGCCGCTTTTTTTCCGCTCATTCGAAATCCCCTTTTCTAATAATCGTTCGACTGCCTTTCACAGTTTAGTATACAATACCTCATCACCCGCGGGGCATGGAATTTGTTATAGCGTTTTCGTCGCAGTCTCCTTAATTTTCTTTCTCTCTTCGTAAATATTTTTCACAATGACTTTCAATACGGCATAAGTCGGAATGCCAATGATGATTGCAACAAATCCGCCAATATTCCCTGCAGCGAGTACAATGGTAATAACCGTTAATGGATGAATGTCCAAAGATTTACCCATGATATTTGGAGTGATTAAATTGCTTTCCAATTGCTGAGCAACCAGAGTAATGACACATACCCAAATCACCAAAATCGGGTCTTGGATGATGGCGACAAGAATCGCCGGCGCCAGAGAGAGCCACGGACCGATGAACGGGATCATGTTCATGAAGAATGAGAAAATTGCAAGTAATAGCGCATATTCGAGACCGATGATCAAATACCCGATCAGCATCATTGTGGCAAGAATCAAACTGACGAGCACTTGTCCCTGCACATAATTTTTCAACACTTCATTGATGTCTTCCAATGTATTTTTCACCCAAGTCCGGCGTTCACCGGTAAAGAGTTTATAAATATTGGGTGCAAACTTTTCATGATCCTTTAACATGAATATATAAAAGAACGGCACCAAAATCAGGGTAAAAATCGTTGAAACGGTACCACTTACCAGGTTTACAATGCTTTTGCTTCCCACCACTACAATATCTTGAATGGAATTTGTAACGGAATCGATAAAGTTTTCAACTTGCGGCGGCAAATTATCTTTATTTTCCAAAATAAAATCCGTTGTATCCATAATTTTGTCCCCTATACTTGGCGCGTTTTGCACTAAACGGTTCACCTGTTCGGCAATCGGGTTTCCGATAATCAACAACAATCCGGTCACCAAACCCGCAAAAACCAGGACAATTGTAGATATGCTTGCCCATCTTGGCAGCCCCTTTTTTTCCAGCCAGCGTTGAAGAGGTTCTGATATGTAAAAAAGTACACCGCTCAATAATACAGGTACAAAAATCGTTTTTATGATGATCACAATTGGATTAAAAATCCAATGTATTTCTATTACATATTTAATAATTAGTAGAGCAATTAAAATACCAATGCCCACTTGAAACCATAGTTTTTTTGTCATCGCTCCATCACTCCCTTATCCAAGTCTACCCACTTATAAGCACCCCCTATACAACCTGTACCAAATTGGGGTTCACTTAATAAAATTATCTTACAAAAAATGTATATAAACAACAAATGTTATTTTTTTATACGGCCAGATTAAACAAAAAGTTCCAGCTATCTATATTTTTCCCTCCATCTATATACTAAACTGAGATAAAAGGGGAAGAATCAGTGGAAATGAGGGAATGTCATGATTTATGAATTTATTGCATGCAATCAAAAATTGCCCACTTTTCAAGAAGCGCTTGAAGATGAACAGATGAAATCCTATAACGAACTTTTGGCATTGGGGCTTTCGGAAGAGCAAATTGCCATACGGGGGGTGGATTTAAAAGGCATCGACCGTGACAAAAAGGTTTTCTGGATCCGGTTGCCGGATGAACTTTTGAATAGCCCGCTGCTAGTGGAAAAAGACTCTCATAATCCTTACGCCCGATACTTATCGGACAAAAAATATGTCTATAAACTGTCTAATGTCAGCAGCGAAATCATTCCACATGTCGCCTATTATTTGTTGAAATATGCGAATTTATGGAGAGAATTGGAGATATGGCGAGTCATCCAGGACGATTACTTAATCGACATGGCGGAAATTCCCCATCGAATCATTCCTTTGCATGTATTAACATTGGAAGATTTAGAAGCTTTTTTTGATCGTCCAGCTCCCCGGAAAATGACGATTACCCAACCGTAACTAAGACAACAACTGTCAATTCTTACAATTTTTCAAGCGACAAAAAATGCCTCCTCATTCGTGACAATACTTTTGAGGAGGCAGGATATCGCAATCCATTGAGATAAAATCAAGATGTATATGACAGTCCGTATCGTTGATTGCGACTTTTGCTAATTTTGTTTGTTGGGAAATATTAATTCCAACATTCAGGAATATTAATCTTCCAAATCCGCATTGTGGTAGACGCGTTGCACATCTTCCAAATCTTCCAACGCATCAATCATTTTTTCGAATTTTGCTTTATCTTCCCCAGTTAATTTTACTTCCGTTTGAGGAATCATTGTAAGTTCGGCTACTGCAAATTCCTCAATTCCCGCCGCTTTGAACGCTTCTTGTGCAGCATGGAACTGATTTGGTTCCGCATAAACAATGGTCATTCCATCTTCCTCAAATACATCCCGTGCATCAATGTCCGCTTCCAATAATATTTCCAACACTTCATCCACGGATTTTCCTTCAATTCCAAATACGGCTGTAGGATCGAACATATAAGAAACGGATCCTGCCACTCCCATGTTTCCGCCGTTTTTCCCGAAAGCGGCACGCACTTCAGATACGGTACGATTCACGTTATTTGTTAAAGCGTCGACAATCACCATTGTTCCGCCTACGCCAAATCCTTCGTAACGCAATTCGTCATAATCTTCTCCGCCCGCACCTTTTGCTTTTTCAATAGCACGGTCAATAATATGTCTCGGTACATTATACGTTTTCGCTCTTTCCAGAACGGCTTTTAACGCCTGGTTCAACTCTGGGTCCGGATCACCTTTTTTCGCAGCTACATAAATTTCCTTACCGAATTTCGCATAAATTCGGCTGGTGTTTTTATCTTTTTCTGCCTTTTTATCTTTAATATTGTTCCATTTACGACCCATTGGATTCACTCTCTTTCCTGGTTTAAGATATCAATTTAATCAGCATTCAATTTATATGACTGTACCATTATACAACATGATTTGTATTATGAAAATAATCCCTACTTGATTTTTCTCCGCAATACCTTTATAATGTTTGGTCCCCAATTTCCATATCTTCTAAAATTTTATTCAATAATGCTTCACATCCATCGGTCACCAATTCATATGTTTCTTGGAAATCGCCTGTATAATATGGATCCGGAACATCCTTTTTGTGTTCTGTCAAATCCAAAAAGCGGAATATTTTAGGATGGTCGGGCTGACCTAACAATCGACGGATATTCCTTACATTGCTTTCATCCATACCGACAATATAATCAAATTTTTCAAAATCCTCTTTTTTCAACTGACGGGCAATGATACCGTCCGTGGGAATGTTATGTTCCCTCAATTTACTTACCGTGCCGTAATGGGGCGGTTCACCGACATGCCAGGAACTTGTACCTGCCGAATCCACTTCTATCTTGCCTTCCAACCCTCTCTTTTTCAACATGTCCCTGAACACCGCTTCAGCCATCGGTGAGCGGCAGATATTCCCCAAGCACACAAATATCACACGTTTCATCACATAACCCCCTTTAAAAAGCACCTTCCGAAGACGGAAAGTGCTATTTCATTTCTATTTTTTGTTTCAGTTCTTCCGTTAGTCTTTGAAACTCTTTCTCCAAAAAAGCGGTATATTCTTCCCTGGCCTCTTTGCCTGCAGGAACTGTAAAAGGCTTTCCATAAATCAAATACGCTTTTTTCCGTTGAAACACTTCCTTCAGATTTTTTGGACCAATATAAGCCGCCGGAACGACTTTCGCTTTTGCAAGTTGCGCAATGGTGATCGCCCCTTGTTTCAATTCGCTATTATTCGTCGTTCGGGTGCCGCTCGGAAAAATACCAACAATTTCCCCTTTTTTCAATAATTGAAGCGGGATTTTAATGACGCTTGGCCCCGGATTGTCACGGTCAACGGGAAAAGCGTTCAACTTCGTAATCAACCATCCCAGACCTTTTATATCAAACAGCTGTTTCTTTGCCATAAAGTGAATTTGTCTGGGATAAATGGAAAGGCCCAGATTCAAAATATCAATATATCCGTTGTGGGTACATGCCAAAACATACCCTTCATCCTTCGGTATATTTTCTTTGCCGAATTCTTTCGCTCTTGAACCGTTCAATGACAGAAACGGCCCCACTATTTTTGCTCCGATATCATATAACACAGCAGATTCCTACCCTTAATCTAGTTTTATTAATCTATTTTAAAAAAAACGTCCTGTTCTTTCAATCGAATCACCGTTGACATTCCCCCACCAGCAATTCCAGATCGATGGTCACTTCATTTAAATCAATCCCTCTTGTTTCCGCATGCCATCCCAATGGCGTCATTTCAATTAATCTTGGAACCAGATCCTTTTCAATCGGCATCTTGTACGTAATCCTTTGTCTTTGCACATAAGGGAATTGCTCATAAAAACGTTTGACGGTCCGTTCATTGGTATAGTTTTCTTTTTCGGAGTCGACAAAAATTTGCTTCCGCAATTCCATCAAATATCCCGATTGGGGAACCACCTTTATGATTTTCCCATCACTTTTCAGCAATCGTTTAAATTCATCGTAATTGGCAGGTGACAAAATATTCAGGATGACATCAAAGGACCGTTCCCGAAAAGGGCTGCTCGCCAAGTCCCCAACACACCAAATTTTCTTTTCATAGTACTTTGCCGCGGTCATAATCCCTTCCTTTGCAATATCGATCCCTACACCAACCGCTTCTTTGTTGTTTAATCGCCCGCAGATTCCCACCAAGTGGGAACCTTCCCCGCAACCGGTATCCAATATGGTTTGAACGGAATCCCCGATGACTTTTGCAATCTGATTATGCAATTCATTGTATAATCCTGCATCTATCACCATTTTTCTCGATTCAAACAAATTTTTCGTATACATGGAACGGACCGGCTTCGTCAAAAAATTGACGTACCCCTGTTTTGCGATGGTAAAGCTATGGCGATTGCCGCAAACCACTTCTCCTTGTTCCAGTACCTCCATTGCTCCGTTGCAAATCGGACAGCTGAAAAGCCTATCATTTTCTTTCATATAATCAATGCTGTTTTGCCGTTTTGAGCGTTTTTCCATTGCCATGTCCTTTCAATTTGTTGATTCTAATGGTTTGTAGCATGATTCATATGAAATGAAGTGTTTTGGCCGCCGGTATATTGTTTCAAGGTTTGATAAACCGAATCGATTTCTTGTGCCGACATCTTTTGTTCCGTTCCGGCTTTCCAAAAATGTTTCATTTCATTTATCTTCATGACTGAAACATTGTTTGATTTTACAACGATTTTCTTAAAGGAACAATTGTCCGTAAAAAGAATGACTAAGTGGAACAAATCACTTTTTTCATTCGCGATTTGATCCTGCAAATCAAGGATCGATTTTTTCGTTTCAATAATCGGATTAGCGAATGGTATCAGTTTATTTTTATTATTAGTCGCCTGGGCCCATTGCTCATCCTGTTCCCGTCCATAAATCCAACCGTTTTTATGTTGGATATTGAAGACGTAAATGCCCGATTCATGGATGACAATGGCATCCAATTTTCTTTTTCCGCCCGATGTTGGAAAGGCCAAGTTTAATAATAATTTATATTCCCCTTGTAAATATTTTAAAGATTGCACTAATAAATATGTATTTTTTATGTGTGGGTTTGTCCAAATATTAAATAAAGAATACCCAGTCATTTTCCTAAATTCACTATTTTCATATGTATACACACGAAAGGCGAATAAGATTCCTATCAAAATGAAAATAGTAAGAAACAAAATTGCCATATTCGTCCCTCCTTATATATTACTCATTATTCTACCAAACACCCCATATGTTGGCTATGTTATCATGAAAACATTCAATACATGTCGAAAATCATTGATATTTCCTTGGAAATATTGTCGATTGAATCTCTTTACACTCTTTCCTTGTCGATTGTTACTTTTCTTTTGTCCATACAACCAATTCAATGAAGAGACAAAAAAGGAGAAAATGATAAATGAAGAAACTGATCATTGCCGTTCTGATACTGATAGTGATTGTTGCTTTGGGCGTTATGTTGACTTTGAATCGAAGCCATAAAACCCCAAATGATGGAGATTCGCCTAAAAACCCGCCATCACAAAACGAGGAACAGACTGCGGAAGAACTCATCCGGCAAATTATGAAAAATGCGGAAGAGGGCAAAGTGTTTCATATCCCGGTTATTGCAGGAAATACGAAATGGGAAGAGGTGGAAAACATTTTGGGTTCACCTGAAAAAACCGAAAAATCGTCCGTTGGTGAATATGCCTACTATCCAGCCCATCATTTGTCCCTTGGATTTGATGGACCACTGGTTTTTGATGTCCGATTCTATGATGAACGGTTATCCGCTATTCATTTGCAAGATATTCTGGATACTTTGGGAGAGCCGGAGAAGGAAACTTACTATGAAGATGGCACGATTTCTCAAATCATTCTGTATTACACCGTAAATAATGATTATTTGATCAAATGGATTTTACAGAAACCGACAACAGCTTCGCCAAATCCTGAAGTTCATCATATTTCCGTCATTACAGCAGATAATCCATCAAAAATCGCGAATGCAGTGGCCAATATGTCATTGGAAGAAAAAATCGGGCAAATGGTTTTTGCCGGCTTTTCCGGAGAACAAACGAACGAACATATCAAACAATTGGTTGTCGAAAGAAAAATTGGCGGCATCATCTTTCTTAAAGAAAACTTAAAATCCAGCCGTCAAATTACTTCATTATTAAATGAAGTCAAAAATTTGAACAGCGGCAATCCATATCCGCTTTTTCTGGGTATCGACCAGGAAGGCGGCAGCATCAATCGGCTCCCGGATGAAGTGGCCGTTTTGCCATCCAATCATTTGATTGGATTAAAGAACAATGCCGCTTACGCCTACGATTTTGGAAGACTGTTGGGAAAACAATTATCCACATTCGGCTTTAACGTGGATTTTGCTCCGGTTTTGGACGTGAACAGCAATCCGAATAATCCGGTCATTGGCAACCGCGCTATCAGCAACGACCCTGAAACAGTATCAAATTTGGGCATTCAAATCATGAAAGGCATACAAGCTGAGAATATTATTTCTGTCATTAAGCATTTTCCCGGCCACGGCGATACTTCCGTCGATTCCCATCTGGCACTTCCTGTAGTAAACAAATCGATGAATGAATTAAAAAAAATGGAATTGCTTCCATTTAAAAACGCAATAGAAAACGGCGCGGATGCGGTAATGATAGCCCATATTTTACTGCCTCAAATCGATCAGCATTATCCTGCATCCATGTCAAAAACGGTCATCACCGATTTATTGAGAAAAAACCTCGGCTTTGACGGAGTTGTCATCACGGATGATCTGACGATGAAAGCCATTACGAACCAATACTCCTTGGAAAAAGCCGCTATATCCTCTGTCAAAGCCGGCAGTGATATCGTATTGATTGCCCATCATGAAGAAAAAATAGCTTCCGTTCTTAACCGGCTTATTTCCGCCGTCGAGCGCGGCGAAATTTCCGAGCAACAAATCAACGAAAGCGTCATTCGGATTCTCCGTCTGAAGGAAAAATATCAGCTAACGCATTCATCGGTGGAATATGCCAGCATTGAAGAATTGAACAAAGAAATTCATACAATTCTTGACAAGTATAATTAATATTTTTTTCTAATTTGTAAATAATAAAGCTAAAATCCAGAATCAATGTAAAAATGTTTATTCAATGTTTCGTTCTCTGGAAACTAGAAATCATCCAATACAAGGACGGAGGTTTTCACTGTGGAAATCATGGATTACAATGCAATTCCGGCCTACTTAGAATCAACGGAGCTGACCTTTGAATTGGAAAGTGTTGGAATATACGAAAACATCATGTTTCCGGTATCAGCGAAGGAAATTTCTCCTCAAGTGGAAGTTCAATATAATGTAGAAGTGGAAAAAAACACTCAAAAAAGCGTCGATAAAGGGCATTCCCCTTGGAGGCTCGATCCTGTTGCAACAACCCAAGTGTTCGTCAGCCTGCAAATTTCGCCAAGCGGCATTGAAGGGGAGTATCCAATTGAACTGAACAATTTAAAATTGCTTCACAGCGATAATGAAGTGGCGATTGTAGAAGTAAATGATCCAGATACAAATATCCATACCGTTTATTTAAAAAGGCTCATTCGGCAAGAGGAATCAGGCATTTGGACCGTAGTTGGATATGATGAAAACGGAAAATGAAAACGGGCTGCCCGGAAAATTCGCTTTCCAGGCAGCCTGCTTATTTTTCATTCACAACAATGAATGCAGAATTCCTTGTATAAGGACCAAACATCCGTGGGGAACTCTCAACCTTCCCAAATAAATATTCTTCCTCCCATACAAAAGAGCGAATGAAACGCTTCATCCGCTCTTTTTGAAATTCTTTCCCTTATTTATTTCCTGACGTCCATTCAGCGACTTTTTCCGCATTTTCTTCCACCCATTTGCCCGCTGCTTCTTCCGGACTCATGCCATTCGATATATCAAGCATGACCGCTTCCATATCATCGGTTGTCCAGTGGAACTTGTCCAACACTTGATAAGCTTCCGGCATGTCTTCTTCCAACCCTTTTCTCACAAAGGTATGAATGGATTCTTCCCCGCCAAATACCCCTTTTGGATCATCCAAATATTTCAAATCGTATTTTGCAAATTTCCAGTGAGGCGTCCATCCAGTTACAACAATCTCTTCGCCCTTTTTGATCGCTTCTCCCAAAGCGACCGCCATCGCACCTGATGATGATGGAACCAATTCCCAGTCCTTTAAATTGGCATATTCTTGAAGGGCTCTTTCCGTTGCCTGCATCACACCGGCACCCGATTCGATTCCAGTGATTTGCATATTTGCATGTTTTGATAAATCTTCAATCGAATTGACATCATCCATATAGGATGGAACCACCAATCCGATTTTGGCACCTGTCAAGTTTTCCCCCAAGTCGACAATATCCTCTTTATATTCTTCATATTGGGCACCATGGGTCACCGGTAGCCAAGCCGCTACGGATGCATCGGCTTCCCCATTGGCAACCGCTTCCCACATAATGGCGTTGTCCAATGGTGTCAGTGTTACATCATAACCTAAATCCTCCAACACTTTTCCAATCACATGGGTGGATGCAATTTCCGAATCCCACTCGACATAGGCCAAGTTGATGGCTTTCTCTTCCTTTTTGGAAGTGCCTTCACCCTCATTTCCCCCACATGCGGCCAATAGGAGGCCTATTGCAAAAACAATTAACATGAGCTTCCTTATTTTCATAAAAATCTTCCTCCCTGATCAGTATTTCTTTTTATTCAAGCTTTGCGTTAAACGGTCGATGATTATGGCGAAAATCACCAGACTGATCCCCGCAACAAATCCGTTTCCAACTTGTGCCCTTTGCAATGCGGACAGCACATCGCGGCCCAATCCAGGTGCACCGATCATCGATGCAATTACGACCATCGATAATGATAAAAGCACCGTTTGATTGATCCCTGCCATAATGGTCGATTTGGCCAATGGAAGTTCCAACTTGAACAGCTTCTGCCATCCCGTGCTTCCATAGGAATCCGCCGCTTCTTCCAGTTCTTTCGGTACTTGGCGAATTCCTAAATTCGTAAATCTTACGGTAGGCGGCAATGCGAATATAACCGATGCAAATACCCCTGGAACAACACCAATGCCGAAAAAGGCGACAGCCGGGATTAAATATACAAACCCCGGCATGGTTTGCATGAAATCCAAAATCGGCTTAATGATGTTGTCCGCCACTCTGCTTTTTGACATTAAAATACCAATGGGAATGCCTATCAGGATGGCGAAAATACTTGAAAATACCACCAAAGTGACGGTGTTCATCAATTCTTTCCAAAGTCCCTGATTATAAATAAACAACAACCCTACAACCGAAAATACAGCTAAACCAAATTTTTTTTCGTCGCAAAAAATGCGATGATTGCAACAATCAAGATAAATACAATGGGTGGAATATATAACAATAAATCAGTAAAGGATTCCATTGAATTCTTGCCCGTTTTTTGAATGAAACTGAACATGGATGCAAAATTTTCCGTCAGCCAATCCATCAACGTTTCAATCCAATCGGCAATCGGGAGTGAAGGAATCGAATCCAACATTTTATTCATCGTCAACACCTCCACTTCTGTTCGATGCAGATAACGCTTCAATAACGACTCCTCTTATCAATACGCCCATAAGTTTCTCGTCCTTTACAACAGCAATCGGTGTCGACGAATCGGAAATCGGGCTTAATACATCTTGGATTAACGTATCTGGTGAAACGGTCAACATATCTTGCCTCAATATTCCATGAAGATGCTTTTCACCCCGTTTTGAAGCTTCGTGAGCATCACTAGCTGTAATATAACCTTTGAAATTTCTTTGCTTATCAACAGCCAAAATGACGCTCACTTTTTCCTCCCTCATCAGCTGTAAAGCGACTTTTGGACCGTCCGCTTCAATATTGATGGACACAGGCCGTATCATGGCGTTTTCCACCGTCAACACTTTTGAACGATCCACATCTTCCGTGAAGCTTCGAACATAATCGTTTGCCGGATTTGTCAATATTTCTTCTCCTGTTCCAATTTGGATGATTTGTCCATCCTTCATCAATGCAATGCGATCCCCTATTCTAAGAGCTTCATTTAAGTCGTGGGTAATAAAGACAATCGTCTTTTTCATTTTTTGTTGCAGTTCTAACAATTCATCCTGCATTTCTTTCCGAATGAGTGGATCGAGAGCAGAAAAAGCTTCATCCATCAATAATATGTCTGGATCATTTGCAAGGGCTCTTGCAAGACCGACCCTCTGTTGCATACCGCCTGACAATTGACTTGGATACTGGTCCTTATAAGCCAATAAACCGGCATTGTCTAAAGCCTTTTCTGCTTTCAATCGTCTTTCCTTTTTTGGTACTCCCTTCACTTCGAGGCCATATTCCGTATTTTGTAAAATCGTTCGATGAGGAAATAAACCAAAGTTCTGGAATACCATGCTCATTTTGTCTCTTCGGATGTTTCTTAATTCCCTTTTATTCAACTTCGATATATTTTGACCATCGATGTAGATGTTTCCACTTGTAGGTTCAATCAACCGGTTTAACAAACGGATCAATGTCGACTTACCGCTTCCGGATAGTCCCATAATGACAAAAATTTCACCTTCATTCACCGTGAAATTTGCATCGTATACCCCGATTGTCGCACCGGTTTCGTTCAATATTTCCGTCTTGCGCTTTTTCTGTTTTACAAGTTTTAAGGCAGCATTCACATGTTTCCCAAATATTTTCGTCACATGTTCCACTTTAATTTTTTCCATGTTCATCACCTCTCAGCAAACCAGCTACCGGAAAAAGTAACAACTCTATGATAACAATAAGTTGTTACTTTAGTCAAATTACCACTCTCAAAATCTGCTAAAAATTAATAGAAAAGGCTCACAAAAGCTCAAATTTGCTTTTGTAAGCCCTGATTAATTAGGAAATAGAAATTTTTGAACCCTTTCCAAGGATTCGTCATTACCAATAAAGTAGATTACATCATCCATTTCAATGGTTGCATAGGGTCCCGGTGAAATGATCAATTCTTCTCCTCTTCGAATACCGACAATGGTTGCCATTGTGTGGTGCCAAAAATTGATTTCCCCAATGGTCTTGGACAAGTACGGAGAATCCCCTTTTATTTCAATATGGAAAGGAACAAAAGGATTGATTGAACGAAATCGTTCCGTACGGCTGACCAATCTTTCGGTAATCTCTTTCAACTTTTCCAGCTCTTCTTTTTGCCGATCAATGCTTTCAAACATCTCCAACTGAATTTGATGAATGGATTCGACATCCAAAAATTGTTTAATAAAATTTGCCGCTTTTTCGTAAGACTTGATGACAACACCGCTGCCCTTTGTCGCTTCCACAATCTCCAAATCCTGAAGAACAGCGATTGCTCTTCTTGCCGTCTCCGCTGAAACCCCGTACTGGCTGGCAAGGGAAGATCTGGCGTAAATTTTTTCACCAATGGTATATTTGCCTTCTACAATTTTGGAGGCGATATCGGCGGCAATCTTTTGATATTTTGGCTGCTTCACAATTTTTAAATCTTTATTTTCCATTTTCGACAACCTTTCATTCCTTCACTACAAATTTAAATATAATCCATGCTGAATTTTGTAGCCAGTTTTTCTTCATTATTTTGATTTTTCTATTGACCTTTACGTTGCGTCAACCTTTAAGATGAGATTGTCAGGAGGGATTTCAATGGAATACACGATCAGCCAATTAGCGAAATTGGCAGGAATCAGTACAAGAACGTTGCGATACTACGATGAAATCAACTTATTGAAACCGAAAAGAATCAACAGCTCCGGCTACCGGATTTATGGCCAAGAAGAAGTCGACCGGTTGCAACAAATTTTATTTTTCCGGGAATTGGGCGTCAGTATTGAAACAATCTTATCCATCATGAATGACCCAAACTTTGATTCACTCAAAGCTTTGGAAAGCCACTTGGCACAGCTGATGAAAAAGAGATCCCGACTGGACAACTTGATCGATTCTGTGAAAAAAACGATCGCCCATGAAAAAGGAGAGATGACAATGAATAATGAAGAAAAATTTGAAGCTTTCAAAGAGCGGTTAATAGAAGAAAATGAACAAAAATACGGCGGAGAAATCCGTCAAAAGTACGGCGACGATGCAGTCAACGGGTCCAATAATAAATTCCGCAATATGTCAAAAGAAGACTTTGAGGCATTCAAACAACTGGCAGAAGAAATTCTTGATCTGTTGGAAAAGGCTAAGAGAACGGGTGATCCTGCTTCCCCTCTTGCCCGGGAACTGGCCGCAAAACATAAACAATGGCTCACTTACACTTGGTCCTCTTATTCAAAAGAGGCCCATCGCGGATTGGTGGAAATGTATGTGGCAGACGACCGTTTTAAAGCCTACTACGACAAAAAAGGTGAAGGGGCGGCGGAATTTTTGAGAGACGCCGTTATTCATTATTTGGAGGAAAATTAATATAAACTTGATGAAAAGCCGTTCCGAATAGTCGGAGCGGTTTTTTTCCATTTTTTTATAAAATTTGAATGATTTTTTAATTATTTGGAAAGAATAGTTGAAGAAAATGCCACCAACTGCACATAAAGGAGATTTGCCCTGATGATGCAAAAAAAGGAGAACAAATTAACAAAAACTAAATACCATTATGACAATCGAGAATACATAATCCTGAACAAATGCCCTCACTGCAATTTGGATATTCATCCAACGGTCGAAAACACTTACCGGTTTGAAAATAAAAGTTTTCATATCCATGTGTTATCGTTGACTTGCCCTTCCTGCAGAAACGATTATTTTGTCGTCAATAAATGCGAGGCATTGAGCAATGCCCAAAATCAATATTTATTTACGATTCCTGAATACACCTTTCGAAACGAATCCCTGATTCAAAACACATCAAAAAAATTTCAAAATTTATATACCCAATCCGTACATGCGGAATTGCACGGCAATCATGATATCGCCTTTTTCGGTTATATCAAATCCCTTGAAGTTCTTGTAAAAGACATTGTAATCATTGAGCACCCGGATTCGGAAGATACGGTGCTGTTCAGCAGTCTCATCCACTGCTTGGAAAAATTCCATTCAACCAATATCCACTTATTCTCAAAAAAATTATTGGAAGTCTTAAAAAATGACTATCTACATTATCAAAAGGGACCGGAATTCTCCTCATATACTGAACTCGTAAAAGATTGCATCGATTATTTTTTACTATATTTAGAGTTATTGCAAAAAACTTTTTCATTAAATGAAAAACGCAAAGAAAAAGAAGCGTAAAAAAAGCGCTTCATGATTTTGCATAACCGGTCAACCGCCTGGAAATGATAGATAAAAAAAGGAAGGTCACAAATGCCTAAAATTGTTTCGGTCAGCACCCATAAACCACAATACACTCTCCATCAGCATGAAATTGAGCAGTTTACAAAGGCATTATTTCAAAATAAAATTCCCCGATTAGAAAGGCTATTAAAAGTGTTTGAAAATGGGGAAATCAAGACCCGGCATTTTTGCGTGCCGTTGGAATGGCACAAAGTAGAACATACCTTTGAAGAACGGAATGAATTATATATTCAAATTGCGGTGGAATATAGCGTGAAGGCGATTCAAAATTGCCTTCAGAATGAAATCTTTTTGAATCGGCCGATATCGACGGAAGAAATTGACGCCATCTTTTTTGTATCCAGCACCGGCATTTCCACTCCCAGCATTGATGCACGCATCATGAACAAACTGAAATTTTCCGACCGGATTAAACGGTTACCGATTTGGGGTCTCGGCTGTGTGGGAGGCGCATCCGGCATCAGTAGGGCATTTGATTATTGCCTTGCCCATCCCAAAGAAAAAGTGCTCGTTGTCTGCGTCGAATTATGCAGCCTCACCTTTCAGCGCAATGATTATTCAAAAAGCAACCTGGTCGGAGCTTCCCTTTTTGCGGACGGTGCCGCTTGCGCTTTGGTCTGCGGCGATGAAGCGGAAGTGGAAACCCGGAAACAGATCCCCTATATTCTGCGAACGGCTTCAAAATGGATGCCCGATTCAGAAAATGTAATGGGATGGGATATAAAAAATGATGGATTTCATGTCATCTTTTCAAAAGATATCCCGACGATTATTTCAAATTGGCTTGGGCCGTTTATTCAATCATTTTTCAACGAAGCAGGCGTTTCATTAAAAGATCTGGAACATTTCATCGCTCATCCCGGGGGAAAGAAAGTGCTGCTTGCCTATCAGGATGCGCTTCAACTGAGCGAAAACCATACCGCCCTTTCCAAAAAAGTTCTGCAAGAAAACGGCAATATGTCTTCACCGACCGTATTATACGTTTTGGATGAATATATGAAAATTGCGGGTAAAGCCGGGGCATACGGTTTACTGGTCGCTCTGGGACCCGGATTTAGCGGGGAAGCCGTACTGCTCCAATGGAGGGATTAAGTTGCAGATTTTTATTTTTACCATCTCCTTCGTCATTTTGCAAAGAATCAGCGAATTGATTATCGCAAAACGGAATGAAAAACAAATGCGGAAACTTGGTGCATACGAAGCGGGGGCTTCCCATTATCCGTTCATGATCTTGCTCCATGCCGGTTTCTTTATCAGTCTCATAGTGGAAGTCATTGTATTTGAACGATCAATATCCCCTTTTTTTGGCTATCTATTGTTCCTCTTCTTACTGGTGCAATCTTTGAGAGTTTGGTGTTTATCATCACTAGGGATGTTTTGGAATACAAAAATCATTGTCCTGCCCGGGGCTAAAACCGTTAAAACGGGACCATATGCATTTTTCAAACACCCGAATTACCTGGTCGTATGTTGTGAAATCATTCTATTGCCGATGATGTTCCAAGCCTACTTCACAGCCATTGTGTTCACCGTTCTCAACTTGATCATGTTATCCATACGTATACCGATTGAAAATAAAGCATTAATAGAAGCGACCAATGGTGAATATACCTATAACAAAAAAATTCAGCATCCCAGCTGAATTTTTTCCTTTTTCAACAACATAAATTTTTTGGGTGTAAACATAATAATAAAAAATGATAGTTATTTATCAATTTATAAAAACAAATAACAAAATAATATTAGAAATTAAAATAGATAAAGCGTATAATTCAATTAATGGAAAAAATAAAGTTCAAAAAAACTCAACAATTTCGCAATATAATTGGCATAATTTTATAAATTTTCAAAAAACGATATGCTTTTCTTTTTTATAAAAAGGTGATAAAAAAGGAAAACGTTTTCATTTCTTTTTGTTGAAGACAATATTGCCCTCTGTAAAAACAGCACTTGATTTAACGGATTTTTGTATTATATTTAAACTGTAGTAAACTTTGTTAAATGTTTCACATAGTTTCATGTTGAGTTTTTTCTTCCCAAATGTTGTTTTTAGATGGGCACAAAGATAAGTAAAGGAGAATGGGTATGTCAGAAGAATTAGTGAATCAAGTTGAGTCCGCTGTAAACAAGGAAAAGCAAGATTTACTCGATCAGTTATTAAAACCTGAAGTGCAAGAGTCCTTGACATATTTAGTAGAACAACTCCCAAAGCTGGCTGAATTGGTGGGACTTCTTACAAAAGCTTACGATTTTGCGCAACAAGTGGCGGCAGATGAAGTGTTAAAAAGCGATACAGTGAACGCAATCAAAGAAGTTTCCGAACCTGTTGTCGGCACAGTCAAAAACTTGGCACAGACTGCCATTGAAGCCAAAGATCGTGCTGATGAATCCAGTGAATCAATCGGCTTGTTCGGCGTGTTAAAACTGTTAAAAAATCCGGAAGTTCAAAAACTTTTACGCTTTGCGAACGCCTTCTTGGAAGTTTCAGCTGAACGTAAAAATCAATAATGGTTGTCATTTAATAAAGTAAGGACGGAGGAATAATATGTCAAAACACATCGTCATCTTAGGTGCTGGCTATGGTGGTTTATTAACTGCCTTAACTTTACGTAAATATGCAAATGAAGATGAAGCAAAAATAACAGTTGTCAATAAATATCCCGATCATCAATTAATTACTGAATTGCATCGCCTAGCCGGAGGAACAATTTCAGAAAAAGCAATCTCCTTTCCATTAAAAAAATTATTTAAAGGCAAAAATATTGAAACAGTAATCCAAGAAGTAAAATCCTTTAATGTTGAAAATAAAGAAGTATTCTTGGCAAACGGTTCTGTTTTATCCTATGACTACTTAGTTGTGGCACTTGGCAGCCAAACCGGTTTCTTCGGCATTCCAGGCTTGGAAGAAAATTCAATGGTATTGAAATCCGTTGATGACGCCAAAAAAATCTACAATCATATTGAAAACAAAATTGCGTCTTATGCGAAAACAAAAGACGAAGCGGATGCAACCATCGTCATTGGCGGCGGCGGTCTAACAGGTGTGGAACTTGTCGGTGAAATCGTCGATAACGCTCCAAACATTTGCGCTAAATACGCCGTAGACCCTGGCGAATTAAAAATCAAATTGATTGAAGCAGGTCCAAAAATTTTGCCGGTATTGCCTGATGAACTCATTGAACGTGCAACAAAATCTTTGGAAGCCCGCGGCGTTGAATTCTTGACAGGTCTTCCTGTAACAGGCGTGGAAGGCAATGTGATTTCATTAAAAGACGGCTCAACTATCACAGCCAATACGTTTGTATGGACAGGCGGTGTAGCAGCTCTGCCAATCGTACAAGAATCCGGCCTTGAATGCGACCGCGGTAAAGCCATCATTGACGAATACTTACGCTCCAAATCCCATCCGGATGTATTCGTGGTTGGTGACGCTTCCGTTGCGCTTCCTGAAGGCGGAGGCCGTCCATTATATGCCCCTACTGCCCAAAACGCATGGCAAATGGGTGAATTTGCAGGTTACAACATTTATGCCACAATTAAAGGGCAAAAATTAAAAGAGTTCAGCCCAGTGAACTCCGGTACCCTTGCAAGCCTTGGACGCAAAGACGGCGTAGCGACAGTCGGCAGCAACAATATTTTATTAAAAGGTCTGCCAGCTTCATTAATGAAAGAAGCAAGCCACGTACGCTACCTATCACATATCAAAGCATTATACGGTTTGGCTTATTAATAAATATGAAAAGGGGCTGTCCGAAAAGTCGATTGAATCGACCTTCGGCTCAGCCCTTTTTTCTGTTTTTAGGGTACAAAAAAATCGTCCTTTTTTATAGAATGAAATTGACCAAAAAATATTCTAAAGAAAGGA
>NZ_JBHSNQ010000076.1:0-23180 GCF_042655065.1 Ureibacillus suwonensis | reverse complement strand
TTCCCTTTCCACACAAGAGACTGAATATTCAGTCTCTTGTGTGAAGGAAACCGGTTCCCTATCCATTCCAAATCCATTTCAGAGATACCCTATCTATCTTACATTACACAAAATTCTTGACGGTACCGACAGTTCTTATAAAAAATTGTCAATCGCGATAAAAATCTGTCAATATTCTTTTGGAAAATAAATTCCTTTTCCAAATTTGAAAATGCCTGGCATCTCTATCGCCAGGCATCGATTTTCTTAACTTATGAAATGTTGAAACCAGCCAGTCAACTCTTGCAGCCGCTTCTCCGCCGCTTCCTTGCTTTCCTTCACTACGCCAAAATAAAACTTGCATTTTGGCTCGGTTCCGGACGGGCGGATGGTCACCCATGATTCATCAGCCAACACAAACTTCAGCACATTTTCCTGAGGCAATGCCAACGCCGCAGTGGAGCCATCTTTCAACAGGGCCGTGCCGCTCAAATAATCTTCCACCCTCACAACCGGCACACCGGCAATCTCCTTCGGCAAATGCGAACGCAATCCATACAAAAGGGCGCGCATCTCAACTTGTCCGTCTTTTCCTTCAAACACTTTGGATACCAAAGCCTCCCGGTAATAACCGAACTCCTTATACAGATCCTCGAGCACATCAAGCAGCGTTTTCCCTTTCGTTGCATAGTGGGCCGCCATTTCCGCCACCTTGATCGCCACCTGGACCGCATCCTTATCCCGGACAAAAGGTTCAATCAAATATCCGTAACTTTCCTCATAGCCGAACACAAACGTATGCGCACCGGTTTTCTCGAACTCTTCAATCTTTTCGGCAATATATTTGAACCCGGTCAACGTATTGATCGTTTCAACACCGTACTTCCGCGCAATCGCCGCACCCATTTCGGAAGTCACAATCGTTTTCACCATCGCGCCATTTTCCGGCAACGTCCCCTGCTCCTTCTTCGTCTCCAGCAAATAATGCAACAACAGCGCCCCAAGTTGATTTCCCGTCAACAGCACATACTGCTCCCCGTTCCAAACGGCCACCCCGAGGCGATCGGCATCCGGATCCGTCGCAAGCAACAAATCCGCTCCCGTTTTTTGCCCCAGCTCCATCGCCAACTCAAAGGCGGCGGGCTCTTCCGGATTCGGATAAGCCACTGTCGGAAATGAACCATCCGGACTCGCCTGGGCTTCCACCACATGCACATTCGCAAATCCAAAAGCCTGCAATCCTCCCGTCACCGGCACGTAGCCTGTCCCGTGCAATGGCGTGTATACAATATGAAGCCCGAAATCCAAGTCGCTTCTTTCTTTCAATGTCATTAACCGTTCCAAATACGCTTCATCAAATTCTTCCAAAATCCAATGCAACAAGCCTTGTGTTTCCAGCACTTCCGCATCGGCCGCTTCAATGCCAAAGAGATTTTCGATTTTTTTCATATGGCGCACAATTTCCTTTGCCGCTGACGGAACCAGTTGCGCCCCATCTTCCCCATACACTTTGAAACCATTGTACTGCTTCGGATTGTGGCTCGCTGTGATGACCACCCCGGCAAAGGCATTCAACGCCCGGACCGTAAAAGACAATTGCGGCGTTGGACGGGGTTCCTTATATACATAAGTAGAAACTCCATGCGCCCCCAACACCCGGGCCGTCTCCACCGCGAACGCTTTGGAAAAATGCCGTGTGTCATAGGCAATGACCACGCCTCGCTTTTTCGCTTCTTCCCCTTTTGATTCGATATAACAAGCCAATCCTTCCGCAGCCCGACGGATGGTAAAAAGGTTCATCCGGTTCGTGCCGGCCCCAAGAACGCCGCGCATCCCGGCCGTTCCAAAGGATAAATGTTGATAAAACCGGTCCTCGATCGCCGCCGGATCCCCCTCAATCCGATTCAATTCCTCTTTCAAATTGTCGGGCAATTCTTCATTTCTCCATTGTTGATAAAGTTCCGTAAAGTTCATTGCGACACCTCTCCAATCGGCAAATTCATGGTATTTATTATGGCACAGAAAATGTAAAATGCCAATTCCGACAGGCAGAATTGGCATTTTGGAAGGGTAGGTTGGTTACCAAGCAAAGCAAAAAATATATGAATGGGAGATAATAACAATTTTTATGAACATATCCGCCTTTTTTATGAAGTTATCGGCGGATGTTGACAATATCGAACCCGGAGTTGCAGCCATAAAAAAATAATGTATGTATCCGAACAAAAATATGTATCCAACCCTCTATAAACTGATAAAGCTCGGCTTGCCGGTGACGTACTTCGTTTCATACAAAAGCGCCAAGGCGAGTCTTCTTCTTTCCCACACTTTTTCCGCGGATAACCTGATGAGGAACCGTTCATGATTCCGAAAAATGACATAACAGTGGTTCTTATCGACCGGCTTCACATCAAAGCCCATATCAATCGCCCATAATGGTTCGCGGAAACCCGCACACGGCAATTGCATTGCAACAATTTCCCGTTCTTCTGAAATGACAAGCGGCGGATTTTTCCGGATCCTCAAGATTCTCCGGGCCGATTTCAGCCGGCCGTTCAAATCGGATCCGAAATAAATGCAAATGTCATCCAACAGTTGATACACGTTCTTCACCGAAGCAAAATTCCCATAATCGTAGGTCAAAATTTGAGATGAATGCACTTCATTATAGAAAGGAGCAATCGCGAAAACATTGAAATTCTTCATGACATCAATTTCACTGATTCCGTTCCTGTTCATTCAATCCCCCCTATAGTCAGTTGCCTCACCAATTTTGAAAATATAGGACTGCCCAAAAGAATGATAAAGGTCATGAAACGTTTTTCCTATATTTAAGTAAAATTATACATTATAAACAAAAAAATACAATATAAAATATAGAATTTTGTAAATTTTCTATAATTTGAAAAGAATAGTTGGGAGCAATCCCCAGGATACCATTGGAGAATTCCCGGAATAGCCGATTCGAAAAAATGGGCCGCTTCTCTTACGATAAAAGCACCCGGGAATATTGGATCAGTGCTGATCACGCAGGAGAAGTGGAATGGAAACCTTTGATCAAGTGCTCGAACAATATACGCCCATGATTTACAGCGTGATGAAAAAAGCGAAAATCTACAAAAACCATGAGCATTACCGCCATTGTGCAACGGTTGCCTTATGGGAAGCCTGGAGAAAATATGACCCGACATACGGACCTTTTGCGCCATTTGCCTACCGCACGATGCTCACCACGATTTACCGGGAAATGAGCAAGGAAAATCAATATGCGGCACACTATGCCAGCTACGAAAAGGACACGCTCACCTTTTTGGCCCATCAAAAGCAAAGGAAAAGCGGCGAATCCGGCTGTCCGGACCTGTTCTTGGAACTGGCTGCTTTGGTGACGAAGGAGGAAATGGAACTGCTGATGGATATCTATTATTACCGATATAAATTTGAAGAATTGGAGAAAAAATACGGTGTGACCGCCCATGCCATCAGAAAACGGAGGGACCGGCTTATGAAGCGGTTGCGGGAAAAGCTGGTGTGAGATGGGAAGGAATCGGCACACGGGCTGATGCGTTGCGGATGCCAATGACGGGTGTTTCGGATGCCGGGTTTCTTGTGCCTGGTGCCCTTCACATGCCAGACATCGTCAAAATTTATTCCCAATCATTTACTAATAAATCCATAAACACTTTCATAATGTAATTTCGGTGGGAATTGATGCTGAACGGGAGGCTCTTTTTGTTGGGGTGCCTTGCCTGCGGGACCGCTTCAGAAGCACCGGAGCTCCCCTGGCACCAAAAGCCGGCACTTCTTTGAAGCCTGACACCGAAAGCACTAGCCAGGAGTTTATAAGCACAGGCGCTCCCCTGGCACCCCGCAATGCCCAGGCACTCCTGCCAGAATGGAGGTTCACCATGAAGAAATGTCCAAATTGTCAAAGAGTCATCAACGGCAATGAAACATTCTGTATCCGTTGCGGCACGGAATTTCCTGAGCGGGATCCGGCGCCTGTATCATCCGCCAAATCCGCCAACTCAATCCGAACGTTCAACCAAACCCGCTCCCTATACAGGCAAGCAATCGCCCAACTTCACAACAGCAACGATTGCGGCGCTCAAGCTCAGGAAGAACCGATCCGGAAACGGAGCCAATTTCATTCCAGATCCACAACATCAAGTCAAACCAACCTGTTTTCCAAAACCGTTACATTCATCCAAACCAAAGTCCTTCCCGCCATCCAATCTTTGAAACAAAGCAACCTTCTCAGCAAAGACAAAAATATCGCGCTCATCTCCATACTGCTGACGATCCTGTTACTCACGGGAGCGCACTTGTACATTCAACATGCATTAAACCCGCAAACCCAAGCCGCCCACATCGCTAAATATGTGGAAAAAAATAAACCTGACCGGCTGGCCGCCGCATTCACGTACACGGAAAAGACCTATGTCAATCCAAAAAGTTTTTATACGTATCTTCATGACAATCCATGGATATTGGAAGAGCTGCAACACGCTGCGAAAGAGGCGAAAAAACTTGGCAGAGCGGAAATCAAAGATGAATCGGGCAATCGCATCATTTCCATCTCCAACCAACCCTTTTTATTCTTTTACAAAAAATACGAATTCCGGGTAAGACCGGTCAAAGCGTTAGTGTCCACTACCGACCCTGGACTGGGCGCGACCATCACGGTGGGAAACAAAGAACCCGTCCCCATCGATAAGGACCGGGTCAACGTCGGCTATTTCGCCCCAGGCCCTTATGAATTCACCATTGCCTATCAAGACGATTATTTCGTGAAAGAAGACAAGGTCGAAGTATATTTATCGGGGGAACAATATGAATTTCCCATCCATCTGAAACTGCAACCCATTGAATTGACGTCGGACATTCCGGATGCGATTGTTTATATAAATGGAAAAAACACGAAGAAAACGGCTGAGGAAATCCAATTGACCACCGTCCCTTTGGATGGATCGGTGGAAATTTATGCAGTGGCAACCGATGAAAACGGGGAAAAAATCAAATCCAACACCCTTCATCTCACAAAGTCTGCAACACACATCACCTTTCCTGATGCAAAATCCAACCGGGCATTTTATGAGTCCCCCGCGACAGATGCGGAAACGTGGATCGGAATTTTCCGCAGGGACTATGAAAAGGCCGTCAACCTTGCAGACTTTGACTACGTGGCCGATTATTTCATCCCCGGCAGCCCGGCCGAAGAAGAATATCGAAATTTTGTGGAAGGCCACCAAAATAGGGCCGGCTATCAATACAACTTCCTGTCAAACGAGATTTTGCATGCGGCGATTCTTTCGGACAACAGCGTATTGATTGAAACCCGGGAAGCCTTTGAATATCATTCCGAAGATGAAGGCGATTGGTACTACGAACGGCAAAAGAAATATACCTTGCAAAACAACGACGGCCTCTTCAAAATCGCCGACATCGAATCGAATACCATCAAAAAGGAAAGAAGAAGTTAGGAGCCAGGCGCTTACAATGGTGCCTGGTTTTTTTGTTGGGGGCTTTGGAGGATGCCAAAGTTGTTTGGTCCAGGGGTTTGGTATTATTCATGGGGTAATCTTTTCCATCTCTTGTTCCTTAAGGATTCAAGACACGAAAAATGCTAATCAAAAAAACCCTGTTTTAAAAGAAAAAGCGCACCAAAAGACTATGTTCACAACTCACTGTCCTTACCCCTTTCCGATCCCCCTGTCACTCCCACTCCAAACGGACTCTCTTCCGAAAAAACGAAATCATGTTGTTTCAAAAACTCCGGAAATTCCAAAAACCCACCCTTCACCATCCGCTTATACACCGCTAAAGGAATCGGCTTGGACACCGCCCGCACTCCTCACCTAAGTAGAAACTACACCAAATGTACGAAAAATTCCAAAGTTGCTCCGCGGTTGCATCCCACTTCTTCTTTTAATGTTTATCATTAAAAAATTAATGAAATTTATAAAAAGTTTATTGTTATTCATAAAATTTTCTGTATAATTTAAACCATAGAGGCATCCATGAATCGCAACAGTTCGATCGAAGGCTACCAAACGGAAAAGGAGGAATGAGAAATGAAAGAGTACAAATTCGAGCGGGTGGAAGTAAAGGGATTGCCTGGGCTTTATTCAAAAGCAAAGGAAGACTACCGGGGTATCATCCGAAATCACGCGCAAGAAGGATGGGAATTGGTCCAAATCTTCACACCGCTTACTTCGGTTTACGGTGGAACCCCTTATTTTGAAATAATCTTTTCCAAAGACGTGTAATGGGAAGCATGGGAGATGAAAAACATGGAAAAATCTTTAAAAGCGAAAAAGTTTCAAACGTTGCTTAAAGTCTTGAATGTTCTATTCAGCCTCTTGTTGATCCTAACTGGCATTGGCAACTTGTTGATTCTATTATTTTTGGGAGGAACCTTGTTCACATCGGAATCCTTCATCCAAAATCTCATCAATCAAGGAAGCATCAGCGCTTCCATCGGATTCAACGGCTTAAAAATCTTCATGGAAGAAACCACCTTTCATTATGATAAAACCTTGATGGTCATTTCCGTCTTGCTGGCTTTGCTATATGGGTGTGTCATTTTTGCCATTCTATTGCTCGTCAAACGATTCATTCAATCAATTATCAATGGCGGGATTTTCACCTTGAAAAACAGCAGAAGAATCGAATGGATCGCTTATTGCATCCTCTTTTTAAGCGTGACGATAAAAGGCATCGCCGCCTATTTCCTTTATTCCATGAATGAAATGGTCCAACTGGCCGATTTGCTTCAAGAGGTTGAATGGGTGGAGTCGGTGTCCTTCGAATTTTTCGGCATCCATTGGAGTATGTTGTTGTGCGGATTGGTGATTTGGACGATTGGCTATATTTTTAGATATGGTACATTTTTACAAGAAGAATATGATGCGACAGTATAGGAAGTGAGAAAATGGCAATCATTGTTCGATTAGACCGGATGCTCGCCGACCGGAAAATGCAATTAAGCGAGCTGGCTGAAAAAGTCGATATTTCCATTGTGAATTTATCCAATTTAAAAACCGGCAAAGCCAAGGCCATCCGATTCTCCACATTAAACGCCATCTGCAAAGCCCTGAACTGCCAGCCCGGCGACATATTGGAATATGTGGAAGATGAGGAGTAAAGTGGCTTTCGGAGCGCCAGGTACTTGCGGGGTGCCTGGTGTTTTTTATTTGCTTAAGTTGGGATATATGGGATTTAGGATGCTATCCCATAAGTGTATAATCTATCCGCCGAGTGGATAACTTTGTATGCCCAAGTTGATTCTCTATCTGCCCAAGACTTCCCCATCTTCCCCTAAGATAATTTCCGTCCGCGCGAATCTCCCCAAAAAACAAAATAAAAAACCCTTAGCACTCAAAGGGTTTTTCATTGCGCATCCGCTTCCTTTCCGCTAAAGTTCTCACAAAAAACGTAATAAAAAGCATCATCAAAAAAGGAACGATGACAACATAAGCAATATAAATCAATACGTACTTAATCCATTCCCATAAGTCCGGTCCGGCCAAAAAATAATTAAAATAATCAATTCCCACCAAAATCTCAAACACAACCGAATAGCATCGGTTTGCCAAATGGGTAGGTTTTTTTGGCCTTCTACATGATTTAACCTATTCCAATATCTTTTTAGTTCAAAAAATAGAAACAGAAACACTATTTATTACCTTATTATTTTTTCAACAGATTGTATTACTTAGCTCCAGTATATATAATTATATTAATAAGAAATAATAAAGGCACTACAAGCTGCATATGCTAGCCAATAGTGCCTTTCATATGATATTCGGAAAACTGCATGTGCAGTTCAATAAAATATCATAAAGTAGTATGTAACTTTGTATTACAATTATACATGAAAACTAATTTATTGGCAAGAGACATTCCAAGAGGAGTGATTATCTTGAGTTATCGCAGAACCTATGATATTAATATATACTTTGATGAAAGTGGAAAAAGTACCGAAAAATTACATTTGATGGGAGCCATTTCAATCCCAAAAAAATACTATGAATATAATGCACCTGTTCTAGATAAAATCGTCAAATCAATTAAAATTCATTGGACGGATTACAACGGTTATACCCCTTTGTATGAAAATATAAAAACAATTATCAATGAAGTGATGAAAAATTATTCTTTAATTAAAATGAATGTCATTTCATTTGATATGAATAAAATCGAACAAAATTCTCAACCATTTAAACCACATGTAGAGAATGTGGTTGATCGTACAATATATACTAAATTTCCTGAGCGAGTTGTTTATGGGCTTGTTAGGAAGTATGGGAAAGACACCTTTGTAAATGCAGAAGTATTCATTGAACATGACCATACATACGAAGCAAAAGAATATGATTTAAAAAAGGAAATGCTTCACCAATTAAATATTCAATCAATCTACCGTGGTGAGAATTTTAAAGTAAGCCGAGTGGAATACCTTTCAAAAAAGACTACATATGGTGTAGAGTTAATGGACATCCTGCTTGGAATGGTTCGGACTATCATTCAAAATGAACCTCCCAATAGCAAACGAGCCTTCGAAAAAAATAAGCTGGTAATGGAATTATTAAACGATGATAGCGGAAATTTTTTATCCTTTGTCAAAACAATAACATTATTCGAATGGAATGGCTTTTCAAATGAATTAAAATCAATCTCCTTTGAGAAATATTTAGATGTTTTCATAAGTTCTAATTTCAATTTTGAATATTTTTAATAGGATATTTTGATTTTTGAATATAAAATATTCATCAAGCATGCAAATTATTCATCAACTTCAGTAGAAGCAATTCATTCTTCAACACTGCCGCAAGAAATTGGAGAAAAACAACTAACAAATCCAGGATTTTGAAATTTCTCTACAAGTCCTGTTTTTCCCCATATTGTATACAACCAAATCATTCCCCTAATCCGCCCAACAACCCCTTCACCAACCCCAATTCATGTCCATATCGATCCAAATGTATCAATACTTGCAACAAATTCAAAAACTCCCGGACTTTATTTAAGCGCATGGAACTTTCCCAACTCCACGCCCTTTCCCCAAATGAAACTTGCCACTAATGCCCTCATGTCTGCAACTTCACACAATGGGATGCTGAACCTTTGCATCCGATCTATGCAATAGGTTTCCTCCCAACAATAAAACCCGCCCCATGACTGAGGCGGATTTTTGTGCAATGAACAGCGACAACCTTCTCTTTGGCAATCCCAATGCCACCATCAACTCCCATACGCGCAGCGCGTCTTAACCAATTCCCTTCCAAAAATACCCAGCGCCATCCCAACAGAACACCATCTTCACCGAATCCCCTTGCCAACACCCTCACAAACTCCAATACAAGAACCCTCTCTCTTCGCACGCCTTCCGATCAAACACGCTTTTGACATCCACCAGCACTTTTTTGCCGCTTCTATACAGTTGTTCCAGCACTTCAAGGGGGAACGTTTCCAACAACTCATTGTGGGGGACGGCAAACACGATGGCATCCAGCTCTTTCACCTCATCCAAACCGGCCAGACGGATCTGATATTCCTCATACACCTCCTCAGACTCTGCCAGCGGGTCGTACACAATCGGTTGGATGCCATATTCCTCCAGTTCTCGGATCACATCAATCACTTTTGTGTTGCGGACATCCGGCACATTTTCTTTGAATGTGAATCCCAGCACCGCAACACGGGCGCCGATGATTTCCTGTTCCGCTTTGATCAATTGTTTAATGACGCTGGTGCCGACAAACTTGCCCATGTCGTCATTGATTTTTCGCCCGGCCAATATGATTTGGGAGTGATACCCCAATTGTTGCGCTTTATAGATGAAATAATAAGGATCCACCCCGATGCAATGCCCGCCCACCAAACCGGGGGTAAACTTGAGGAAGTTCCATTTCGTCCCTGCCGCTTCAAGCACCGCCTTCGTGTCGATGCCCATCCGGTCGAACACCATGGCCAGTTCATTCATGAATGCGATATTGATATCCCTTTGCGAGTTCTCGACCACTTTCACCGCTTCGGCCACTTTGATCGACTCCGCTTCAAAGACCCCCGCATGGATGATGGAACGATAGACCGCCGAAATTTCCTGGAGCGCCGCCGGGTCGGAACCGGAAACCACCTTGGTGATGTTGGTCAACGTATGGATTTTATCCCCGGGATTGATGCGCTCCGGCGAGTAGCCCACTTTGAAATCTTTTCCATATGCCAAACCCGACACCTTTTCGAGGATGGGCACGCAAATCTCCTCGGTTGTGCCCGGATAAACGGTGGATTCATAAACGACAATCGATCCCTTTGCCAAATTCCTGCCCACCGTTTCACTGGCACGGATAATGGGATTCAAATCCGGCGTTTTATCGGAATGGATGGGCGTGGGGACGGCCACGATATGGAACTTGCACGCTTTCAGGTCCTTTTCATCGGAAGTGAAGCGGATGGCCGTTTGTTTCACCGCTTCGTTTCCGACTTCCCCTGTCACATCAATCCCATCCAAATATTTTTGGATTTTTGATTGGTTTATATCAAACCCGATCACATCATAGACTTTCGCCAGTTCAATGGCTAACGGCAGGCCGACATAGCCCAATCCAATGACGGAAATTTTCGCTTCTTTCCTTTTCAATTGTTCAAACAGCATGAAAACAGATCACCTTTCCAGTTCCAAATTTATGCATGATTCCGGGAGAGGTCCGCAGTCCGACTGGTGGTGAACAGACGAACTATTACAGGTGCCGGCTTTGTTACAGCATGGTTGGATGGATATGGTTGGAGATTGGGGTTTGAATACATTGCTGACAGTTGTAGCATATGTACGTTTTTGGGAAAGGTGTGGGGATTTCAGGATGAGGAATGGGCAAAAAAATCCGCTTCCGCATCAAGAAACGGAAGCGTTGAAATCCTTGCCGCGCGCCGGGAATGTGCTGCTCAGATGCTTGGGTATAAAAATTTTTTTGGCACCCCTGTCTCTTTTTCACCTCCTCGAAGCTATATATTCAATAGAACAACCAATCAATAGGAGGGATTTCTGATGGAATACAACGGCATCAACGTCATCACCACAAAGCAGCTGGCCACATTCTTCCACACGAATGTAACCCGCATTTATACCATTTTTAACCGCTATAAAGAAAAATTCGAGGAGGGAAAAGACTACTTTTTGCTATCCAAAAAGGACATTGAAGAATGGAGCAAATCCGTCCACCTTCCGGGATTAAAACATACTTCTCTTCTCTACCTTTGGACGGATCAAGGAGCCTTCAAAATCGCGCAATCCTTCAAAGGCCTGAAAGCATGGCAAGGCTATTGCAACTGCATCCATTACTTTTACGGCGCCGAGGAAGACTGGCAAAACGCGCTCAACGAACTCTTTGAAAAAATGGCAAGAAAGGTGGCGGAAAAATGAAAGCCTCCCATCTTACATTCTCGTTGACACTGGCAAACAGGCTGGGGGTAGATGCAGCCATAGTTCTGCAAAGGCTGCATGAAGAACTGCTTCAGTGCCAAACCAAATTCAACGGCCATCGTTGGTTTCCCCACACCTATGAAGAGTGGCGGGGAAAATTTCCCTTCTGGTCAAAAGATAAAATTGTCCGCATCATTTTAAGGCTGGAACAAGAAGGATTCATTATCTCGACGAATGAATTGAACGATGATCCTTTGAACCGGACAAAATGGTATCGCATCCATTATGAGTTAATCGCAACGTTGGGAAAGGACATTTTTCCGGATACCGTTCCGTCAGAGGAAAAGAATGTAAATGCATTGACCGGAAAAGGCCAAATGCCTTTTGCAAAATCTGAAATTGGATTTTTGGAAGATGGATTTTGCAAAAAAGAAAACCCTTTGACGGGAAATGCCCATGCTAGCTCAAATTCCAAAGACGGTTTTTCAACAGATGCACTTTGCCAATTGGCGGAAGAAGCCAATCCCCCATTGACCGGAAATGCCAATCCTTTCCCAAATCCCAAAAATGGTTTTTCAATCAATGCGCTTTGCCAATCAAAACCGCATTATCCATTGACCGAACATACATCAGTAAGTCGATTTTCCAACAATGGCAAATCCAGTGTTGCCAAATGCGAAAATGCATCTTCCGAAATGGCAAAAAAGGCAAATGGCAGCGCTCTGGTCCAATCCCAACAGGCCAACATCGAACAATACCATTTCATCACCCAGGCGTTTAGTAATTATTTAAATAAAAATACAAGTTATTCTAATAATTTAATAATTAAATCCTAACTCTAAAACTTAAATAATCTTTAACCCTAATACAAATCTATAAAATTTTAACTTAATCATCTTGATAATCCTAAACCAATACATAAATCCCAAGTTTAGAATCTGTTCATGATCACAAAAACCTAAAAACAAAACTCCTTCACCACTTTATACAACACAAGGGGGAGATGAAAATGCAGCCACTGAACACCGACCTGCTCGAAAAAAGCATTCTTGGCACGATGATGAAAGAAAACCATTTGATCCATGAAGCGGGCATCCAGCCGGAAATGTTTGTTTCCGAAGCCCACCGTGTGATTTTTGAAGCGATGAGGCACCTGGCAAACCAAGGAAAACCCGCGGACTGTGTGACACTCCTGACCGAAGTGGAGGTCGGGGAGGCAGGGGCCAATTATTTAATCACTATGGCCTCCTATGCCAATCCGGAAAAATTCGAGCAATACATGGACTTGCTTATGGAAGCATGGAGGGAGCGGCAGAAAATCGCCCTCCTTGCCGAAGCCCAGGCGGAAAACTGGCCCATCGAACAAATCCAAACGAAGCTGGATCAACTCTTCACCGGCAACCAAACCATTGAAACCAGCATCGACCAGGATTTAGTACAACTTTCGGAACGGCCATTCTTTCCCGAAGACGAGAGCGACTACATCCCCATCGACATCAAACAATTAACGAAAATGATGAACGGCTTCAGGCAGGGGGAAGTGACCATCATCGCGGGAAGGCCATCGATGGGAAAAACGGATGTAATGAACCATTTTGCGCTCCATACAGGCAAAACGGGGCATTTGCCCATCATTTTCTCTTTGGAAATGAACCGGAAAATGCTCGTGGAACGGCTGATCGCCCTCTGCGGCAACATCAGCCGGACCAAAATGCGGAATCCCTATCAAACCTTCACCCAAGAAGAAAAAGACAAATGGATGGACCACCTTTCCGAACTGAAAAAAGCCAACATCCACATTGACGACCGAGCCGGAATCACGGTGAATGAGATGCGGGCGCAAATCCGGAAGCTGATGAAAAAACATCCGGACAAGAAACCGGTCATTTTCATCGATTATCTGCAAATGATCGCCTGTGAAGAATACCGCAACAACCAATATCTCAACATCGCCTACATCAGCGCCCAACTGAAGAAAATGGCGAAAGACTTCCACTGCCCTGTCGTTTGCCTCGCCCAACTGAACCGGGCAGTGGAAGCCAGACATAACAAACGCCCGGTGATGAGCGACATTCGGGATTCAGGCAACATCGAGCAGGATGCGGATGTGATTATCATCCTGTACCGGGATGCTTACTATGAACAACTGCAGCCGGAAGAAAAACGGCAACCCCAATCACGTTATGAAAAGCTGGAATTCATCGTTGCCAAGAACCGGAACGGCCCCACAGGCACAGCCTATGTTTATTACAATAAATCCACTGGAAAAATCGCAGAGGAGGCGGTGGAAGCCTAGATTTTGGGAAATCGTGAGGAATTACTGCCGCCCCTTCCCATTGGAAGCTTGGATTTTGGAAGAGACGTGGAACTCAAATAGAAACACCGCGTGAAATTGACGGGGAAACAAAGACTGGGGAGGTGGACATGACAAAACAAGGAACGGTTGCTTCCCTATTTCACGATGCCCTCATATATGATGAACCTTACATCGCCCATTTCATTTACTATGCGTTGCAGAAAAAGAAAGTCACATTGGAGGACAAGATCGAAAAGCTCTACGAAATCGAATTGACCCCGGAAGAATATGAGAAATTTCAGGAAATAAAAAGACGGGATGTATTGCTAATGCGGCCAATCAAATTATATGCCATTCAACGGAACGGCCATCTCTACGATTTTTACTTTGCCAAAACCCCGGAAGAAGCCGCCTTCCTCCACTACCAACTTTTTGGGGAAAAAGTGCGGAAAGTGATCGATGCTTACAACAAGATGATGGATATGGGAATCTACAATACGGAAACAAAACGGACAAGCACATTCCGGGAACTGATGAAGGAGTATGTGAAATTCCCGGTTTATGTTTGTACGTTGGAGGGGGGAGGGAGTTAACTTACTGCACAATTGTCACAAATTGTGCAGTAATTGTTTTAATCCCCTAATGCACGCAGGATGCAATGGATTCATGTTTTACAACACGCAGAAGCGAATTAAACTACTGTACAATTGGCAGTAAGGGGGAATTATCCTTCCCCGTTTACCAATTTTATACTTCGAAATACTCATATCTATTGGATGACCAACATTAAACTCCCCGACTTTCTTGTTCCAAGAGTTTCTCTATACCCTTTTCAAGATATGTATGCAGCTCTGAAAGATCGGCGATGCACGAAATAAGGTCAACATCCGGGTCGCTTTTCGCTTCTTGGATATCTTCAATCTCCAATGTCCCTTCACCGCCGAGTATCACGAGCTGATAAATAAACATAAAATCCTCAAAGTATAAAGATTTTAAGTACTCAAATATCCGGTCTTCCAACGTTTTATAAACATCCAACAGCTGCTCCATCAATTCAGGTTCAAAAAACAAATATTCCTTCTTGATTTTACTTTCAGCTATCCTGACACTCAATTCCGCCCGATCTTTTGCTAATTTCGAAATGTGATCAATCATTTCTTTTCTCTCTTGTGTTAATGCAGTCATAACCTTCCCTCTCTTTGGTATCGTTTCTTTGTATAGTGGGAGAATCATATACTAATCGTCACCTATCCAATGAATATTTTCTCTGGGATGATTCTCCTCTATTGAAGAGAGGTTCTCATAAAATTAGAACCTTTTCGAACTTCATGAGAACCTCAAACACCATTTTGCGAACCTCTATATGCTATCTCCATTTTAACCACACGATTTTCGAACTATATTGGTGAGAAGAGCTTCTCCTCACGTGCGAACCTTTTCGAACTTCATGAGAACCTCAAACACCATTTTGCGAACCTCTATATGCTATCTCCATTTCAACCACACAATTTTCTAACTAATTGGTGAGAAGAGCTTCTCCTCACGTGCGAACCTTTTCAAACTTCATGAGAACCTCGAACATCATTTTGCGAACCTCCATATTCTATCTCCATTTCAACCACACAATTTTCTAACTAATTGGTGAGAAGGGCTTCTCCTCACGTGCGAACCTTTTCGAACTTCATGAGAACCTCGAACCNGAGAAGGGCTTCTCCTCACGTGCGAACCTTTTCGAACTTCATGAGAACCTCGAACATCATTTTGCGAACCTCTATATTCTATCTCCATTTTAACCACACGTTTTTCTAACTATATTGGTGAGAAGGGCTTCTCCTCACGTGCGAACCTTTTCGAACTTCATGAGAACCTCGAACATCATTTTGCGAACCTCTACTATATTGGTGAGAAGGGCTTCTCAATGTACAAACTTTAGTTTTCATTCTTTGATTTATTAGGATCCACTTTTAAAATATAATATTGATTAGGATCATGAATCGAAGTTCTAATTAATTCAAATATTTCTTTCTCACAAAGATTAGTTAAAATCTTTTTCGCATAATTTGTGCTTCTACCAATAGCATTGGCGAACTCTCTTGTTGTTAACTTTCCCTTATGATAAATCATTTCAATAGCTTTTTTTTCATGAATTTCAAAACTAGTCCATTCATCAGTTAATATCTTTTTTATTTGTTCATTATTTCGAACTCTTCGCATCACAATATTATTTTTTAATATTAACCTAATGGAATTTGCTTCTTCAATGTACTCGGGTTCTTCAAGAAAATATTCTTTCATTTCTTTGTACATCCGTTTTACACCTTCACCTAGTTCACGTACCCAACCCAATTCTGTTAGAACCCTTGCTATGGAAGGATTTCTTGAATAACGAACCTCTCGAATATTATCTCTATTTACAATATTAGGAAATCTACCAGGGCTTATTATTTCTAATCGATCATCAAACATTTTTACCTTGATATCGTCACCTTGAATATTATAAGCTCTGTGAACAACTGCATTTACAATTCCTTCTTGCCACGCAAATTCTGGATATTCAGGGACTGTCTTGAATTTACCTGTCAGCGGATCTAAAGAAGTAAATTGTCGTAGCTGTGCACCAATTACATCCTTGGCTTTTTGAATGAGTATTGGTAATGGTCCTTCAATATATTCATGTTTAATAATATTCATTTCTACACCAACATTTTCATAAATACCATCATATCTAATAAACCGGATACGGGCATTTGGGAAAAATTTCGTTGGCATTTTTGCAAATAATAATACACCCGCTGCTGTAATTTCTGGTTGACCTGATGCAATGTCAATAAAGCCTCTCGCATATAATGGCTGCAAAAGATCTTCCCCTTCATATTTTAAGGCTGTTGCATATAACTTTAAAACCTCATCATCAAGATCTTCAATTCTACATCTTTTAACTGGTTGTTCTTCGAATAAACGTTCACCCTTATCATATTCTAAATCTAAACGTTGCTCATGAGTTAATTCTTTATTTTCATCGCCTACACGTAAAAAAACTTTGTCAGACATTGTTTTATGAACAGTATCTCTCGAAGCAAATACTTGAATGAGTAAAATTTCATCTTGTTGCCCCTTTGAATTTATTACATCTAAAAATCGTTCTTCCGTTTTGATTGCTGGTTTACAGTGATCCATTTTGGCTTGCAGAAAATCATTTATTTTCTGTTCACCTTGTGATTTTACGCCTTCAATTTGCCCATTTTTTACTCCAATTGCAATAATACCACCGTCTGCGTTTGCAAAAGCAATCAAAGTTTCAGCAAGTTTTTTTGCTTTAATTTCAGCAGATTTTCTGTCAAAATATTGACTTTCGGGAATTGTTAAAATATCTTCTATTGTTAACGAGTGAAGAGCAGGTATTTCAAACATGTCACTCATCTCCTAATTGGCATTTACCTTAACTACTATTATATATGACAAAAATTCATGTTTATACTTTTAGATGTTAATTTAACATCAATTATTAAGATAAGTAAAATCACTAGCGTCGCATTAAAATAATTTAACACCTTCAAATAAACCGAATTTTCTGAAATATAATCCAAACACAAAAAAATCCTTTATAATGGTTGGGTGGTAATAAACCATCCAAATCCAATACAAAGGACAAAAGCATGGATAAGTTTACACCAAAAACATCATTTGAACAATGGTTTTCACCGATTAATCGTCCATTATTTGTAAGCGTCAAATCTTGCACACCTTCTTGGTGTGCTAATTTCATGAGATAATCTCCTCCAGATGAAATTGAAGGAGGTTTTTTTATGCCTAAGAATCCTGAATTACGAAAGGTTTGGGAACAACGAATCGCTGACTATCGTAAAAGCGGTCAAACTCAAGTAAACTGGTGCAAGGAAAATCAATGGAGTATTCACCAGTTTAAATACTGGTTAAGAAAAATTGAAAATCCAATAAAAAATCAAGGAAAGTCTACAAAATGGGCATCCGTTACCCTAGAAGATCATTCACAAACAGTTGAAAATTCATTACGGATTGAAATTAGTGGGATTTCAATTGAAGTAAAACCTGGTTTCGATCCGGCCTTTCTTTCAGAAGTGGTTAGGACGTTGAAATCAACATGTTAGTTGGTACAAGAGCTGAACGAGTTTACTTGGCAAAAGGAAGTACTGATTTGAGAAAATCCATTGATGGATTAGCTGCTTTGGTGAAAGAGGGATTTGATTTAGATCCCTTTTCATCAAGCTATTTTGTGTTCTGTAATCGAAAGCGAGATAAATTAAAAATTCTTCACTGGGACTATAATGGTTTTTGGCTTTATTATCGTCGATTGGAAAAAGGAAAATTTCAATGGCCAAATGAAAATGACACTGGAACGATACAAATTAGTTATCGGCAATTACGCTGGTTATTGGATGGTCTTCCAATGGAGCAAAAGAAAGCACACCCAGAAGTAAAGGCTAGAACAGTTATATGAATTTTTTACTTTTAACAAAAACCTGGGAGGAAAATAGCTAAAACCGTCGAATTATTACTACATGATGAAAAATTTAAAGAATCCTAACCAAAACCCATTTGAATTAATTGAAAAACTTCAACAGCAAATCGTTGAATTGACGGCGAAATTACGATGGGATGAAGAACAGTATCGTCTTAGTCAAAAACGAAAATTTGGCTCTTCAAGCGAAAAAACAAATCCTAATCAATTAGAACTACCTTTATTCAATGAAGCAGAGGTAGAGTCTAATGTAAAAGCCGAAGAGCCAACTGTTGAAACAATTACATATCGTCGTAAAAAGAAACGTGGTCAACGTCAAGCTACGTTTGAAAACCTGCCTATGGAAACGATTGAATATCGTTTACCCGAAGAAGAGTAGGTCTGTTCGTGTTGCGGTGAAAAAACACACGAAATGAGCACAGAAGTACGACAAGAATTAGTGATTATTCCGGCTCAAGTCAAAGTTTTAAAACACGTTCGATATGTCTATGGATGCCGTCATTGTGAGCGTAATGAAATAGAGACACCAATCGTTACAGCACCTGCCCCAAAATCTGTGTATCCAAAAAGTTTAGCTTCACCGTCAAGCATGGCATATATTATGAATCAAAAATATGTAGAGGGGCTACCTCTATATCGCCAAGAACAACAGTTCAAACGATTAGGTGTGATCTTATCCCGGCAAACCATGGCCAATTGGATGCTTTATGGTGCCGAAAAATGGCTTGCGCCAATTTATCAACGAATGAAAGAGCATCTCCTCTCTAAAGACATTCTACATGCGGATGAAACAACTGTTCAGGTTTTACATGAACCTGGAAGGTCAAGTACATCGAAATCTTACATGTGGCTTTATCGGACTGGAAGAGAGGATCCACCACTTGTCCTTTATGACTATCAGGAAACTAGAGCAGGAGAACATGCCAAAGAATTCCTAAAAGGGTTTAAAGGATACCTGCATGTCGATGGATATGCAGGATACCATAAGGTATCCGGCGTAACATTAGTTGGATGTTGGGCTCATGCCCGCAGAAAGTTCGATGAGGCTTTAAACGTACTTCCTGAATCCAAACGTCATTCAGCAGTCACAGCTCGGGAAGGACTCAATTTCTGTAATCAGCTATTTGCCATCGAGCGTGATTTGAAAGAATGTACACCAGAAGAACGATATAAAAAACGACAGCCAACCATTGTTGGAGGCTTTTTCAGCATGGCTAAAAACAGAGAAAAGCAATGTTTTACCAAAGAGTCTATTAGGTCAAGCCATTACATACTGCCTCAACCAATGGGAAAAACTCGTGGCATTTTTAGAGGATGGACGTTTAGAAATCGAAAATAATCGAAGTGAACGATCCATTAAACCATTTGTGATCGGAAGGAAGAACTGGATTTTTAGCAATACTCCGAAAGGAGCTAAGGCCAGCTCAATCATTTACAGTATTGTGGAGACAGCAAAAGAGAATAAATTAAATCCATTTTATTATCTTCGCTACTTATTTGAAAGGCTTCCCAATATGGATATAAGCAATATGGATGAGCTTGATCAACTACTTCCTTGGTCCAAAACAATTCCTTTGAATTGTCGGGTTTTTAATAACTTATCACAATAATAGTATTTAATCCCTATCATTAAAAGGTGGGGATTATTTTACGCTTACTTATCAACACTCTTTACTATATCGTAATATACCAATGGAGAAGTCGGCAGATGAGTATGCAATATCTAAATTAAAGGAAATTGACTGGAAATATTTAGAGGAGAAGCTAAAAAAATGACGAGAGAATGCATCTCCCGTCTTAAGAGTGAACACTGCTACATCTCTTAGTAATAAGTTCTACCTTTAGCATTCAAGACATGTGAAGTTCTATGTATTGCATAATAAAAAGAAAAAGCTAATATGGAGTTCGAGAATCCGTAATAGAATTCTTAGACTTCCATTTTATGCAGTTCATTGATAGGGTTCTCAATCCATTTGCTACTTTGTGGTAACAATATTGCTTTTGTTGATCTACATATTCGTCGCTAATAAAACTGACTTTAGATTATTAGGGGGGATATTTGTTGAAAATTATATTAGATGCGAACATCCTCATTTCAGATTACTTTTTGAAAGGAACTTCAATAAATTTGTTATTGCGTTATTTAGATCGAATTCCAGCACAACTAAGTATACCTGAAATTGTTATTGATGAAGTGATAAACAAATATCGAGAAGATATGTACCAATTGAACAACGATATTCAGAAATTAAATAAAGATTATCGACGTCTTTCAAATGTTGATTCAACCTTAATTTCAATCGATATAAAAAAAGCAATTGATGAGTATAGACAATTTCTTGATGCTTTTGTCTATGATAATGATATAAAGTTGTTACCTTATCCTAAGGTATCACATAAGGACATAGTTCAAAGAGAATTGTTACGAAAAAAACCATTTAAGATAAATGGAACTGGGTATCGAGATTGCTTAATATGGGAAACAATCAAAGAGAATTTTAAAGTTCCTCAAGAATCAATAGTATTCATCTCAAAGAATAAAAGTGATTTTGGCGAAGAACCTATGTTTTTTGAAGAATTAAAAAGTGAACTAACTAATGCTTTCAGATTTGAGTTATTCAATTCCATACAATCTTTTAATGATAAATATATTAAACCGTTAGAGGAGCATATAACTAAGTTGACAGGCACTTTATCACAAAATGGTCTTGACTTTTTTGATCTTCATAAGTGGGTATGTACAAATATGGAAACGTTTATTTATGATGATGGAGCAGGATGTTATGGAATCGGATTTGATGAATATGGGACTGTTATGCTTGATTCTATAGATAAGATAAACTCGATCGATATTCTTGATGCGGTAGAAATAAATGAAAGAGAAATCAAGTTAACAGTCAGTATTGATGCTGATTTAGTATTATATATTTCTTCAAATGACTATGATTGTGAGCGGAGCGACTTTATTCGGGAGTTTTTTGATTATGACACAGAACCTTTTATTAGTATTTCTACCTCACAGAGTCATAATCTGAAAATGGAATATGATCTAATACTGGATAAAGAAAAAAGACAGGTACTGAGTCGTGAGTTGAGAACAGTAGAAGGTGAAGCAGGTATAGTTTCGTTCAGTTATTGAAGAATATTGTATAAAAGTTATTGGTAGATACTTTCCTATTGTGAATTCCGTCATCTTTAATTAATTTACATTACATTTATGTAACTTAAATGTTGAATAAATATTGCGAGAGGTCGTCACCTCTCGCCTAATTTTTTTGCCTCTTAGATGGGTTACGGTGAAGCGTGTTTGTTGTAAGTCAAACCTTCTTGTATTTTTTATCATTAAACTCCTCGAACGAATTGTAATTAAGTTTATTTATTGTTAAAGCCGATGATAAAATGGTTCTTACGTTGATGATGTATAAAATTGTTTTTGGCAAGTAGAAATTTAGTTTGCCATAAACAAGATAAGTAAAATCTATAAAGTAATAATATTAATGATAATACATTACACTATTTAGTTTAGTAAAACTTAGTTACCAAAACCGTTTTTAAGGTGTAATACCGTTTTCTAAAGAAGAACGGAGGAGAGTCTTAATCCACTTTGCTTTTTTCAGTTTCCAACAATCAACCCTTTCCCATAAAAACACATAATGAATAGTCCAAAATAATTCCTATTTTTCACATAAAAAATAACAGGATATAAGGTGTTAAACGCCTCATATCCCGCTTTCAAACCTCCACGCATCCCTGCACATATCAACAATATCCCGTTTCGCTTTCCAATCTAATTCTCTTTCGGCTTTTGAAGCATCCGCATAGCAAATTGCAATATCGCCCGGTCTGCGTTCTACAATTTCATATGGCACTTTGATGCCGTTCGCTTTTTCAAAAGCATGCACCAACTCCAACACGCTTGTCCCTTTTCCAGTTCCGAGATTATATATATGCACACCTTTTCTCAAATGCTTGTACGCCGCCACATGTCCCTCTGCCAAATCCATCACATGAATATAATCCCGAATGCCCGTACCGTCTGGAGTTGGATAATCATTGCCAAACACCCGCAATTTTTCCAATTCGCCTTTTGCCACTTTTGTAATATACGGCATCAAATTATTAGGAATCCCGTTCGGATCTTCCCCAATCAACCCGCTCTCATGGGCACCGACGGGATTAAAATATCTTAAAATGGAAACGGCAAACTTCGGATTCGCCTTTGCCACATCCATCAAAATCCTTTCACTCATGGCCTTTGTTTCACCATATGGATTGGTAGTCGGCAATAACTCCATATCCTCTTTAAATGGCACTTGATTCTCGCCATAAACGGTCGCGGAAGAACTGAACACAAATTTATTCACATTGTACTTTTGGCAAACCTTTGCCAAAATCATCGTGCTTCCAACGTTATTCATATAATATTTCAAAGGCTCTGCAACAGATTCCCCGACCGCCTTGTAACCGGCAAAATGAATAACACCATCAATTTTATGGTTGGAAAAAATCCGCTCCAACGCTTCTTCATTGGTCACATCCACATGATAAAAAACAAAATTATCATTCAACTTCCGAAGATTATCCAATACAGCAGGTTTACTGTTTGAAAAATTATCTAAAATAACCAAGGAATAACCTTGTTCCATTAAAGCAACGCAAGTATGTGAACCAATGTATCCTGCCCCGCCAGTCACTAAAATTTTCATTGAATTCAACCCCATTTTATTATTAAATAAATCTATTCATTCCTAAAAAGATTATCACATCATATAAACTATGGCGACATTATTCACAAAAATCTTTAATAATTTTACAAAAAGTTACCAAATTGTGTTATTATTATAAATGTATTTACAGTCACTAGCGTCGCATAAATAAGTTTTGAAATTTCAGATTTTATTTTTCTGGAAAATTAGCGAAAAACGAAAACACCTAAATAAAGGTAGTAAACATCCATTTTTTACCTATAGCTTAAGACGAGTGCA
>NZ_JBHSNQ010000075.1:0-44038 GCF_042655065.1 Ureibacillus suwonensis | reverse complement strand
CGCCCTTGTTGGTTCGAAATCAAACCATTGACGTGTTTGTCAAGAGCGATTGCGGCGGCATTTCCTCTAGTTTCGCTAGATCACATCCCTCCAAAACTAAGTTTTCATAGATTTTTTGACACTACCTTATTTTGTCCAAAAAGTTCACATTTTCTACACAACCAATAGTATATAACATTGTGAGGAGTTTCACAATATTTTTTGTGAATGATTTCACAAAATCTGATTTTATTGACGAATAAGAAAATTCAGAGTAGGATTTCTTTGAGTGAGGTGAACAGAAGTGAATCCGCTGGTTGAATTTTGCATTTCCAACTTGGCCATGGGATCGCAAGAAACTTATGATGTTTTGGAAAACGATCCGAATATCGATGTGCTTGAATATGGTTGCTTAAGTTATTGTTCACGATGCGCCGAAAAATTGTATGCGCTCGTGAATGGAGATATAGTCGAAGCTGATACACCTGAAGAATTGACCAAAAAAATATATCAACATATTGAAGAAAATCCGCTTTTTTAATGCAATAAATGGGGGGCTGTTTTGAAAATGGACAGCCCCTTTATGTTTTTCTAAATCTCCAAACCGCTTAAATCGTCTACAACATAAGTCGGTTGCAGCTCTTTTTCTTTCACGGTCTCCGTTCTCACAACCCCGGTATTGACATGGACGGTATCACAACCGAAACGGATTCCGCATAAAATATCCGTATCGTAATTGTCTCCAATCATCAGCATCTCTTCTTTCGCATACCCGTATTCCTGCCGGATCATGTCGAGCATCACCGGCGACGGCTTCCCCATAAAAACCGGCTCCACATTGCACACTTGGCTGACAAGCTTGACAAACGATCCGTTTCCCGGGTGGAATCCTTCCTCCGTCGGAAACCGGATATCCTCATTTGTCCCAATTAATGCGGCTCCATTTTGTACCGCAAGACAAGCCTTGGTCAGCTTGTCATAAGTAATTTCCCGGTCAATGCCCATCACCACCACATCGGGTTGCTCTTCCACCACCGCAATATTCTGCTGCTTGAAGGCATGGCGGATGCCATCCTGTCCAATGACAAACACTTTCGCCTTCCCGAAATGTTCCCTCACATATTTGGCGGTCACTAAGGCGCTTGAATAGATTTGTTTTTCTGAAGCATCCACCCCGAATTGCCGGAGCGTTTCTTTAATTTGGGACGGCGTTTTCGAAGAGTTATTCGTTACAAAAAAGACGTCCAACCGCTTTTTTTGTAATTGATGAATAAAATCTACCGCACTCGGGATGGCTTTCTTGCCACGGTAAATGGTGCCATCCAAATCAAAACAGAAAGCCCGATACCGTTTCATTCATGATCCTCCGGTAAGAATGCCGAAACGGGTCCCAGTTCATTTTCCAAATATTGAGTGACTTCCCCTGAAAAAGTTTTTAAATACGGCACTGTATTTTTCAATACCTCGTACACTTTCTCAATATCCACTTGTATAAATTCACGGACGAGGTTTTTGCGCAAACTGATCAACTCTTTGAACGGTTTTTCTTTCTCTGCGGCGATCACTTTCTCATCGATTAAAATGTCAATGATATCATCATAGCTTCCCGGATCTCTCATGATAAATCCGTCGATCATCAAGTTTCCGACATCGATAACCGATTCGATGGCATTATGGGCGATGCGCTCCAACGCCAATTTTGTTATATCATCTTTTAGCCAGTCCTGCTTTTGTTCAAAAATGGAGATGATTTCATCCAAATATTTTAATGTGCTTGTGATTTTTTTTCGGTCTACGAAATACATGACAAATGCCTCCAATTCGAAAAGTTGATTGATGTCTCGTTTCTATAGTAACATATTGTGTAGTATTGGAAGGAGAACAAAACTGCGATGGAACGTTTTTTCTTATATGATGATGTGGAAGATACAAAAACACGGTTCGTCAGCTTTACCGGCAGAAGTTTGCGCTATGATTTGGCCATTGTCCAATCCACAAAATTCTATGGAAAAGTGCTCGTTTTGGATATGCAATCCAGCCGCTTTGCCATCATCGGACCCGACGATTTGGAAGAGCCCGGCTATTTGGAATATGTTTTTAATAAAACGGAAGAAGAAGCTGAAGACTTGAGAGAATATTTAATGGAATTATTATCATAATAAACAGGCCATCTCCCGATTTGGAGATGGCCTGTTGGTTTTATGATCGCTTATCGTAAGAATGTCCATTTGGAGCTGATACATGCTTCTCTTGCGGCACACGGCCAATTTTCTTCAAAATGAAATAAGCACAGCCAAAATTGCAATACTCGAATAAATAATCTTGCACAGTGCTTATTTTATTGTCATAAGTGGATTTTTGATTGCGGTCATCAAAAAACCCCTTCAGTCTTAACTGGCCATATCCCCAATCGCCGACAATATAATCGTACTTTGCCAATACATCCGTATAACGGTTCACGAAGGCTTCCCCTTGGAATCCGTCACGATAATTCTCGATCAATTCATAAGCAATCCCATCGACCAATATCATCCATACACCTCCAATTCCAAGACGCTTACATTTCGGCTTGGAGTTGTCGAGTTTTCGTTGCTTCATTCACTTGTTCATCCGCATGATAACTGCTTCGAACCAATGGACCCGCTTCGCAATGTTTGAAGCCTTTTTCCATGGCTATTTTTCGGAGCTTTCCGAATTCCAATGGCGTATAGTATTTTTTTACAGGCAAATGTTTTTTCGTCGGCTGCAAATATTGGCCGATCGTCATGATATCCACATTGTTCGCCCGCAAATCATCCATAACTTCCAAAATTTCATCCCACGTTTCACCGAGACCGATCATTAAGGAAGATTTTGTCGGGATATCCGGTTGCATTTCTTTCGCTCTGCGCAAAAATTCCAGCGAACGGTCATACGTGGCGCGGGCACGCACCCGTGGGGTAAGTCTTCTGACTGTTTCAATATTATGGTTCAATATATCTGGTCTTGCTTCCATAAGGATTTGCAAATTCTCTTCCTTTCCGCCTAAATCGGAAGGAAGTACTTCAATGGATGTTTGTGGCGATTTGCGGCGAATCGCACGAATCGTTTCGGCCATGATGCCGGCCCCGCCGTCTTTCAGATCGTCCCGGGCCACCATTGTAATCACCACGTGTTTTAAGTTCATAATTTTCACGGAATCAGCCACACGTTCCGGCTCTTCCAAATCCAGCTCTGTAGGAAGCCCCGTCTTCACCGCACAGAATCGGCAGGCGCGGGTGCAAACAGAACCCAGGATCATCATCGTAGCCGTCCTTCTTTCTCCCCAACATTCATGAATGTTGGGGCAGCGGGCTTCTTCACAAACGGTATGCAAGTTTTTTTCCCGCATCAACTTTTTTAAATCTCTATATTCTTCATTCGTATTAAGCTTTATTTTCAACCATTCGGGTTTTCTCAAAATTTCTTTTCCGCTCACTTTGTATCAGCCCCTATCCATGAAGAAAAAATGGTTTTACCTACTACTTGTCAATATAACATGATAATGGTTTTGCAACAACTGACAATATCGCAAGTCCGAGAAAAAATTCTTATTATTCATATGGAACCGGCACTTCTACAGAAGGTTGCGCCCCATCTCCACCGTTTGTATAAATATTCGGCACTTGGCTTCTCGTCAATCCAATGGCCACCGGGATGGATTGTTCCACCGTTGTCGTTTTGCTGGCGAATGGAACAATGATTTGAACATTCACTTTAAAATTAATGCTGATTTCTACAAGCGCATTATTAATTCCGAACTCTGTAATCTTAGTGGAAACATCGCTTGCCACATTTCCAATGATATGGAATCGGATAGGCACTTTTGGCCCCAAGTTGCCCAAAAGAGGCAAATTCAATGCCTGGGCGATCGGCACAAGGAATACGATTCCATCCCCTTTTTGAATTTCATCCACATCATATTCCACATTATCCAAGTCGGGAAGTTGGGATAAGTCTCCCTTTTCCGCCATTTCAAGATGTTCTTTCACGAGGGTGGTCGTTTCCGCACGGACCTGGTTGATGATTTCGGTATTGAATTTTGTCGTCAGCATATAATCGGATTCGGTCGGCAAATCTTCTATAATCTCGTTGATGTCCAACACGCTCGATGTTCTGGCATTAATCGCTTTGCTGACGACATGGGAAGCGATCTTCCTCGTCTGCACTTCAGCATAATCCAAGTATATAGGCATTAAACGGGAATTTAAAAAATATAAAAATAATACCAACGTGAGAACAAAACTCATCAGAAATAGAGCGAAACGGTTCGATCTTTTCCTTCTTTTCGGCGCCCTGAACATCATTCTGCGAGGTCTTCGTGAAAACAAAAAATCTCCTCCTAGCAAATTTTATGACCAGGAGAAGATGACTATTCAAACACCCATTCTTTGCGCTCTTTGAACAAAACATTATATGATCCAAACATCGGAACGCCAATTTCTTTAGAGATGCCGTTTACAATACTCGATGAGCACATCCCTCAGAAAGTAAGGCAAATAATATTTCTTTTTTGCATATTTGAAATTAGGGAAGAAATAGCCAAAGGTGAACATATCAAGGGTCGCCAATTGATAAGTTTTATTCAAATCGCAAATTTCCCCACGTACGATCAATTCGCGATTTTGATTGACCGAAAATTCATAGGTCAAAATCTTGCCGAAAATTAATCCTCTAAAGCCCAGCCCCTTCAGTTCAAGCTGCGACCACTCTTCATTTTTCGCCTGCAGATACACTTCTTTCAGCTGACGGCCTGTCAATTCCACCACACACAAATTGATTGGATGAGGCAAAATCCGGTGAATATCATATTTGCTCACATTCCCTTTTTTCAAGCCATCCAAAAAGATGCCCGCGTTGAACATCGCACAATCGGCACCCGTATGTTCCAATACCGCTTTCGCAAAAAGCCTGGAAATCTGGGAATGATGGAACCATTCCTTATTATAACTTTTCGCCGATTGGAAAATGGTTTCGTCCATCAACTCTTTTCCCGTCTTGGCCAACTGTTCAAGAAACTCCAATTCCCCCTCGATTTCCGGCAACAACGCATTATCAATCACCATTTCTTCTTTGCGGATGATTTTTTTCCGTTCATGATCAAATTGGATCATTAAATGCCCAGTATAGGCCCCGAATTTTCCGCAGCCTGTGAGCAATACTCCATTCACCCATTTTCCTTCTTCCAAAAAATGATGGGTGTGGGCGCCAAAAATCACATCCAATTCGGGGCATTCCTGAGCCAATAATTCATCTTCCGTAATCCCCAAATGGGACAGGCACAACAGAATATCCACTTCTTTTCTCAATTCTTTGGCAACCGCTTTAATCTCATTTCTCGGCTCCGTAATATCCCAATGAAGCTCTCGATAAAATAATTCATAAAAAGCTGTGGCACCAATCACGCCAATTTTTGTACCGTATTTCGTCCTTAAAATGGTATAAGGTTTCAGCCACTTGGGATTCTCCCGGTTTGCCGCCTGCAAATTGGCGACGACCACCTCGAAATCCGCTTCATCATATAGATGATAAAGCTCCTCAAAAGCCAATGTGATCCCTTCATTATTGCCGATCGTCACCACATCATACCCGGCTTCATTCAATAACTTTACATTCCCCATACCGATTGTCGCTTCCGTATAAATATTGGAACGGTCCAAATGGTCGCCAATATCGAATAAAAAACTGGGCTCCCCTTTTTCGGCATAAGCAAGACGCTCGTTGCGAATGAAATATTGTGAACGCAGCCAATATTCGAAATGGCTATGTATGTCATTGGTATGATAAAAATGAATCGTTTCAAGCAAACTGCTCACCATCTCTCAACATTAAACTAGCCCTTCTATTATAGAACGGACGCCGATCAACACCATAACGATTTGCAACACAAGCACAACCGTTTTTGATTTCAGCCGTTTGTTTAAAGCCGATCCCAATTTTGCTCCGACATAAGCTCCGATAATGACAGGAACGGTATAATGCCATGGAACATTCCCCAAATAAATATGGCTCAAGGAATTAACAATGGATGTCAAAAACACCATAAACATGGACGTCGCGACTGCAACATGCGGCGGGAAACGGAACAACATCACCATTGCCGGAACCATTAATGATCCCCCGCCAATGCCGAATAAACCCGAAATCATTCCGACAAAAAAAGAAAAGACAAATGCAAACCATATCGGGTATCCGTATTCAAAAGTTTGCCCTTGGCGATCGGTAAAACTTCTTTTTAACCCGTGTTCAAGAAACCAGTGAATCGGTTTCAATTTGTCCCGAACAAATAATATCGCTGACAAAACGATCAATAAAATACCGAAATACAGATTAAATGAATCAATATTCAATCCCTTGTTCAACCATGCCCCCAAAACCGCCCCGGGCGCGCTTCCGATAAAAAAAATCAATCCGCTGACGAAATCCACCTGCTTTGATCTCATGTAGGAAATCGTTGATGATAACCCGATAAAAATCATCATTATGACGGATAAACCGACAACCCGCTGTGGCGTAATGTCCGGGAAAAAATTCAAATTGATTCCGAAATACAACGTTGCCGGGATCAGAATGACTCCCCCACCCAATCCGACAAGCGATCCCAGTATTCCGGCACAAAGCGCAATGACTGCGAGAAGCAAATATTCCATTAAAATTCCCCTTCGAAAAGATTTAATTGTTTCGGTGCAAGCCCCTCATATTCTATCTTTAATATTTCCTGAAGCGATTTGGCGTTATTTGCGGCATGGTGTCCGGAATTGTTGTTAAACAGCACGTACACTTCTTCCGCATCCGCTTCCAATTCTCTAATGGATGTTGCCAATTCTTCCAATTCCGCTATGCTATAGTCATATAGAAAGCGTACTTCTCTCCAGTTGGGTGCACCATTATTTCTCCATCCAAAAACATTTCTCCCGTGAAGACGCACCAATGCTTTCTTGTTCGTCGCTTTCGGAACAAACGGCACCGAACCGATACCTGCCTGCGGTTCATCGCAGACGGTATGGATGAAGCCATTCTCCCTCAAAAATTGGATCGTCGCCTCTTCCCTGCCCTGCTGAAACCAGGTCTGATTGCGGAATTCAATGGCGATTGGGAACTCCTCCAATTGCTTTTTTATATACAAAAGATACTTTACATTTTGAGAAGTGCAATCAAACCATGGCGGAAATTGGGCAAGAATCATCCCCAATTTATTGAACTTTTGAAAAGCATTGGCACACTGTCGGAATGCTTCAAACATTTCCCTTTGGTCCTGATAAGGAAGCTCATCTCTCTTATGGCCGGTCATCCCTTGATACGCCTTGACGATAAATTGAAAATTTTCCGGCGTTTCTTCCACCCATTTTTCAACGTTTTTCACCGATGGAATGGCATAGAAGGATGTATCGACCTCAACGATTGGAAAATGGCCGCTATAATCAAAGAGTTTATCTTTCTTCGCGGAATTTTCCCGATAAAGGGAAGGATGGTCCCCCCATCCAGTAAGACCAATTTTAATCATTTCTTCCTCTCCATTTTATCTCATTTTTACATATATAAAAAAGTATAAACGATTATACAAAAAAGTTCGATTACGCGATACGTAACCGAACTTTTCCTGAAAAAAAGGGGATGTAAGAGTATTTGTCATAAAAGGGTTGAAGACACAAAATGCGATCCTGGCAATATATTACGAATTTACACTACTCATAAAATTATTGAGTAATGAGGGCCCGATCCGTAACTTTCTGCAATTGGTCATCCAAGCGGCGAATGGCTTCATCAGCGATTTGATATTTACCGTTATCCAATCGTTCCACTTGCTGATCCAATACAAATACGGATTTCAATATTTCAGTTGCGCCAAGAACAGAAATGACCGGTTTTAACGCATATTCAATGGAAAGCAAATGGCCAAAGGAACCGCCTATTGCAATTGGGATCACCGTTTTATTTTCCAATCCATTTTGCGGAATCAAATCCAAATATGTTTTTAAGATTCCTGTATAAGAAGCTTTAAAGATCGGTGTTAAAATAACGACAATATCAGCTTCTTCAACAAGTTTGTTGGCTTTTTGAATTTCTTCACTTGCAAAATTGATAAGAATTAAATCTTGCGCCGGCAATTCATGAACATAAATGGAGTTTGTTTGAATATTCCCTTTCGTCAGATAATTTTCCACATACTCATGAATTCCTGTCAAACGGGATGACTTTTTATTGCTGCCATTAATAATCACTGCTTTTTTCACCATAATCAATTCCTCCTAAAATGAAATCTCAATCAACATTGACTGCAGATGTTTGAATGTCTCCTCCATGGGGGCCAAAGAAAGTGCGATGTCACCTATTTTCCTTTCTCTTTGCAAGCCGTTTAGGAAATAAACGTTCTGCAGTCGTGCAAGCTTCTTCTAAATGTGGATAACCCGATAATCCTTTTTTTCCTACCGGTTTTTATCTTATATATCTTATAAAAATACTAAGTATTAAGCGTGTATAATTTGTTCGTAAAACGCTGATGTTGCCAAAAATCTTCTAAAGCTTTCGTCAAACCACCCGGTCCAAATTTGACCTTTTCTTTGGTTGAACAGCTATAAAGCATGAACAGCAAAATTTTTTCTCTTCTTGCCAAAATATTGATGATGCCTTTTCGATAAAACCATTGATCGATTGTATTATAAATTCCTTTATTAACGGAAAATTGCTGTTCACAATATTGGGAAAACTGTAAATCAGGCAAATGCAGTAGTTCGTTGTATTTTTTCATGGCCACCACCCTCCCCATTGAATGATTGAAATTGGGAACGAGCATATAATACATCCTTTTCAATTTGACCGCTCAATTCTTCGATGCCATTAAACTTTTTTTCCTTTCTGACAAAAAAGGCGGGTTCCACCGTGAGATATTTGCCATATAAATTTTCATGAAAATCAAAAATGTGGACTTCTACCGTTTGATGATTTCCATCATTAAATGTCGGGCGAGTGCCAATGTTCATGATTCCTGCATATTTTCTTTTTTCAATGTATATGAAGACTCCATAGACACCCCCCTCCAACTTTATTTCTCCTAATGTATTTAAGTTCGCCGTTGGAAAACCCAATTGTTTTCCAAGTTGCTTTCCTTTTTTCACTTGGCCAACGATAAATCTTTCCCTTGGATGACTTAATGCGTTCATTTGCACCCTCCATTGAAGATGTTAAAAAATTAAGCCCCCTAAATAGTGGTTACTATTTAGACGGCCTCTAGTATATCTAGTCGGACTAAATGATTCATTTTTTACAATATAATACATAATTTCCGAGTAGTCAAGTGTGTTTTATAGGTTTTTAAAATAAAAAATTTTCCGCATTTGATATCCAATGTTTAAGCAGGGACAATAAATCCCCATTTCTTTTATTTTACTTGGTTATCATTTTCTCCATATTGTCTCGCAATGTTTGTTCCGTCAATTCTCCATTGATTTCTTCCATGATTTCTCCATCTTTAATAAATAATGTAATTGGCAAATTTAATACCCCATATGTTTTGGACACTTGTTCGTCACGATCCAATAAAATTGGAAAACTTACATTATTTTTGGAGATAAATGAATGGACGAAAAGCGCAGGTTCTCCAACATTAATAGCCAGCACTTCAATGCCTTGATCTTGAAATTCTTGATATGCTTTTTCAATCGTTGGCATTTCCTTTTGACATGGAGGGCAATAAGTGGCCCAAAAATTGACGACCACTCCGCTTCCTGAATAATCTGAAAGGCTGTGGATATTCCCATCGAGGTCTTTTAATGTGAATTCGGGTGCTATGGCTGCGCCTTTCGTCTGATTGTTTTCCGCATCATGAAAAAAATGAATATACACAAAATAACTGATCAAAACTAATGGAATTAAATAACCCGACTTTTTCAATCCACTCTTGATCGATTTGGCCATCCGCTTCACTCCAACATGTAGTAACTCGCCTTTCCCAAATTTGATGACTTTATTAAAAATCCCTATTCCGAAGCAAGAAATAGGGATCTTCAGTTTAACTTACTCCATTCAAAAACGATTACTCGCTTTTGAAATTCATCCAGAATAAAATCCGCTTCTTTATTTTTTCAAATGCAAGAATAATCGTCAGAATAATGACCGCATTAAATATAATGCCCGCCAACACATAATCATATTGGGAAAAGTCTGTATAGTACAATACAAAATGCCCCATTCCTGATTGGGCGCCAAACATTTCCGCCATGATCAAAACGATAAAAGACAATGTGAGCGCCGTTCCTGTACTGCTTAAAATATATGGGGCGCTTGCCGGCAAAACAAATTTCCAAATGAAATCTTTCCCTTTCAATCCGATCATCTTCGCGTTATCCCAATAATGTTTATCAATAAGCACGACTCCCTGGATGGTTCCGAGAAATATCGGCCAGAACGCCCCTATAAACAAAATCGCGATGGAAGCCGTTTTAAACGTCGGCAATAATGCGATGGCGTATGGAATAAACAACGTTGGCGGAAGGGGGCTTAAAATATGGAAGAAAGGGGAAAAGATTTCCCGGGCATTGGGCCGGAGTCCGAAAAAGACTCCTCCACCGATTCCTAAAATCAATGCCAAAGCGAGGGCGGGCACCAACAGCCCCATGGAACTCGCGAATCCTTTCACCATCTCATCAAAGGCATCCGCAAAAGCGCCCGCAATCGCTGTAATTGGAGGAAATATGACAGGATTTAGCAAATTGCTGAATCCTGTCATATATACCCATATCAAAATTAATGCCAGAAAAATGGCCAGCGTAATCGAGTAATGTTTTAGGTGTCTTTTCATCAATCCACCCCATTATCATAAATTTTGTTGTTTATAACGTTCCAACACTTGTTGATAATATTCATCATCCGGATTTTCCGCGATTAATTCCTCCAAGGCTTCCTCATAGAATTTCAGATTAAAATGTTTATTCAAATCGATATTTTGGGCTTCGCCTTCAATGTAGCCGAGACCTTTCATTTGTTTCCACAATTCTTCCACCTGATGCTTATGGGGATCCGCCGAGTTGATTAAGTGTTCTTCGTTGACAATTTCATTCACTTGTTCATCCGGCAAATTAAAGCGTTCTTTGGAAGCCTCCACGGCAATTTGCGGATTTTCCAGCTTTACTCGTTCCGCTTTGATTAATCCTTTTAAGAATTTTTTGAATGCGATTTGTTGATCTTCTGTGTAATCCCCGTGCGTCACTACCCGGCAGCATACATGTCCAGGCTGTACATCATTGCTCCACGCAAAAGGTACCAAACCCGCTTCCGTTGCTTGCGTTAAAAATCCGGAAAGTGAAAATGCCGCATCCACTTTACGGGCAGCTGCCGCTTCAATCAGATTGGCATTTGATTTAAATTCAACAAACTTCACGTCTTTTTCAATATCCAAACCGGCATTTAATAAAGCATTTTTAAATATAATATCCGGTACGCTGAGTCTGACTGTACCAATCGTTTTTCCTTTGAAATCGGCAAACGTTTTATATTGATCGGCATCTTCTTTCGGTACATAAACGGGATGTCCTCCCTCCATATGACCTCCGATAATGTTCAAGTCCGCCCCTTTTGCGATAAATGCTAATGGAGTCGTTGTTCCAAAGGTTAAACCAATATCAATTTTATTTGTTTGCAATGCATTGATGCCGTCTGTCGAAGCATTAAATGGAACCAGCTCAACTTCCAAATTCTCTTCTTCAAAAAATCCTTCATAAATGGCAATGTCCGCTAATGGAGCTCCATTCATTTTTAAATATCCGACTTTTAAGTGGTATTGTTTATCATCGTTGCTGCCTGTTGTGCTTTCCGTTTCATTTGCATTTTGTTTGGATCCGCATGCTGCCAAAATTACTGAGAATGTAAATACCATCACTATTATCAGGAATTGCCTATAATGGGATTTCATTCAGATTCCTCCTCCATCCTTTACCACTTCACTTTGACTCAATTTTTCAAAGATTCCTTTATTCATTACATTTAATAAATAATCGCGGAATTCGGTAAATTCGGTACTTTCAAATAGCTCGTCCCGTTTTCTCGGTTTTTCGAATGGAACATCGATACACTCCAAAATCTTACCTGGAGGGCCAGGTGAAAACATGACAATCCGATCCGCCAACATAATGGCTTCTTCCGCGTCATGTGTTACAAAAATAACGGTTTTCTTTTGCGTTTGGTTAATTTGTAAAACAAGTTCTTGCAACTGAATTCTTGTAATGGGGTCCAATGCACCAAAAGGTTCATCCATCACCAGCAAATCCGCCCCCATGGATAATGCCCTTGCTATGGCCGCCCGCTGCCGCATCCCCCCGGACATTTCACCCGGATATTTCTTGGCTGCATGCCCCAACTGAACCAAGGCCAAATACTGCTCCGCCAATTCAAACAGTTCTTTTTTCGATTTTTTTCCTTTCCACTTCTTCTTTAAAGCGAGCACAATATTTTCCTCGGCCGTCAGCCAGGGGAAAAGGGAGTAATCCTGGAACACCACTGCTAAATCAGGTATTTCTTTCGTCAATTTCAGATGATCGATCAAAATCTCACCGGATGTCGGTTTTTCAAGATTGGTAAGCAATCGCAGAAAGGTGCTCTTTCCTGAACCGCTCGGCCCCATCAATACAATGAATTCCCCTTCTCTTACTTGCAAATTGATATCTTTTAATATTTCTGTTTCCCCATAACCAAAATTTACATTCTTTACTTCAATTTTAATGGGCGCTAATATTTGATCGGGTTTCTTCGTTTCTTCCAATACTTGCACGAACTGTATACCCCCTTCCCACTTATTAAACTAATTAAATAGAAATAGTAGGTTTTATAAAAAATTTATACGTTTACTGTTGATAGACTCGGATAATCCAATCCCAATTTTTCCCGTAAAGTCCCGTCCGCATACTCCGTTTGGACGAGCCCCCGCTCTTGTAAAACCGGAATTGCATAGTCCACAAAATCTTTTATGCCCCCAGGGAAATAAGGGAATTTGATATTGAAGCCGTCCGCAGCCCCATTCAAGTACCAGTCGCTTAGTGTATCCGCAACTTGTTCCCCTGAACCGACTACAAACAAATGGCCTTGCGTCGCTACGAAATAACGGGCCAATTCTTTAATGGTATAATTTCTTTCCCTTGCCAAATCGGATAATAATTTAAATCTTCCTTTTTCCCCATTCACCTGGTCCACCTCTTTTAATTCCGGCATCGGATCATCAGGTGAATATTGGGATAAGTCATGGTCAACATACCGGGATAACCAGCCAATCCCCAACTGTGGAAGAATCAGTTCCTGGAAATGCTCGAACTTTTCGATTGCTTCTTTCTCGGTTTTTCCAACAAACGGAACGATTCCCGGCATAATTTTGAAATGCTCCGGATTGCGTCCGTAAACTGCCACTTTCCGTTTAATAGTTTGATAAACCGCTTTTCCTTCCTCCACAGTGGAAGGTGCAAGAGTAAATAAAATATCCGCATGCTTAACGGCGAATTCCCGGCCTTTGTCAGAAGCGCTGGCTGTTACCAAAAGTGGATACCCTTGCGGCGGTCTTGGAATATTAATAGGACCCCTCACTTTAAAATACTTTCCTTCATGATAGATTGGGTGAATTTTCTTTTCATCCAAAAAAATGCCATTTTCCCGGTCAAATAAAAGGGTATCTTTTTCCCAACTGTCCCATAACTTTTTCGTCACTTCGACAAACTCATCGGCCCGTTCATACCGAATGGAATGATCCAATTGTTCTTCCAATCCGAAATTTGCCGCTTCATGATCATGGGCGGTCGTCACAATGTTCCATGCCGCCCGGCCGCCGCTCATATGATCAATCGTAGCGAACTGTCTTGCCACATTAAAAGGATGGGTAAACGTAGTGGATAGTGTCGCTACTAATCCAATATTTTTTGTAATTGAAGCGAGCGAAGCCATCATTGTTGTTGCTTCCAACCGGATTTGAGGCGTATAGGCAATATCTTCTTCATTATGCGCCAATACATCGGCCAAAAAGATAATATCGAATTTTCCTTTTTCAGAAAGCTCTGCGATTTCCTTATAAAGAGAAAGGCTTGTCACCTCTTCCGTTTTTGTTTCAGGATATCGCCATGCAGCCAAATGATGTCCTAGAAAGGTTTGAAAAAATGATCCTAAAAGCATACGTTTTTGATTTGTCATCTATCATTCTCCTTTATACCAATTCCTTTGTTTTATTTGAATTTTGGTAATCCTGTATTGCTGCGTTCGCAATTTGCCTGATCACCATATCATCCAATGGCGGATTGAAGGCCCCGCACTGAACATCTCTGAAATATCTTTCCAGAGGAATGTCTTTGGACAATGAATGTCCTCCCGCAATTTGCATGGCCAACTCCACTATTTTTTTGGCATGATTGCATACCGTATATTTGGTGATGGCGACTTCATTGCTTAGCTGATCCCGGAGGTGCTCATTTTTGTCCCACTTTTCCGCGATACTATATAAAATGAACCTTGAAGCTGCAATCAGCGCTTCAATTTCCCCTATTTTTTGTTGGACATGGGGCGCTTCAAAGATATATCCCCCTAAACTGGGAGAATATTTTTCATGGACATATTTTAAGATGAAATCTCTTGCCGCGGTTGCAATTCCCAAATAAATCGCAGGCAATTGCAATGTGTATGCGCTGCTATAACCAATGAAACGGTTCGGTTTTCCCTTTTCCGAATATGCAAGCAAGGCTTCATCCGGAACAAAAACATTATTTAACTGGATATCCATGCTTCCGGTTCCTCTCATGCCAAGAACATTCCACGTATCAATGATTTCCACGGAGTCATTTTTTTCGATTAAAAATTCGGCGACTTTATCTTCTTCTTCCACATATGCCAGGACCGTAAAATGTTTTACTATCGGCGCAAGGGTAGCAAATGCCTTTCTACCATTAATGACATATCCGCCTTGCACCTTCCTTGCGATGGTCGATGGGTTTGATCCTCTGACAATATTTCCAGCCGCCCTTTCAGTGGCATAGACATTCAAGACCAGACCTTCTTCCACTGCCGCTCTGCACAATTTAGCAAAAATTTCTTCTTTCCACGGTCTAAAATATCGCAGGCTAAAAAATGTCATCAGATGCCAGCCTACTGCAAGAGCTGTGGAACCGGACGCTTTTGCCAACCGTTCCTGAACGAGTAATATCTCGTATAAAGATAATTCATCGCCGCCATATTCTTTTGGAATGACCAATTTCAAATAGCCTTCTTTTTTCAAAATCTCAAAATGTTCAAAGGGAAACTCCCCCGTTTCATCATATTGCCCCGCAGTTTCGCCAATCTGCTCGGCGACACGTTCCGCATACTCTACCAACTGTTGATCTCTTTCATTTCGGATCGTTTGATTTGCTCGATTCATTTTCACCGCTTCCTTCAATGGTTTGATATAAAGCTAAATAGAAAAATCTTCCGGTATGAACACTTTCAATTGTTTTGGCCGGACATATACAACATCGCCTTTTTGAATATTCAAGTTTTTATATTGTTCCTTCGGCAATTCCGCCTCCAAATATTCTCCGTTATCTTCCCTTTTCAATTCGATTCGTGCGGTTGGTCCAACAATGTGGATAAAAGTGATTTTCGCTGCAACGGTTTCATTATCCACTTTTTCCTTCTCGATTTGGATGTCGTGAGGACGAACGTATCCAACGGCTTCATCATGTGAATCCAAATAATGGGGAGCGTTAATTTCAAATTGGCCTTGTCTCAACTTTCCATTGTGCAAACGGCCTCTGAAGATGTTCACATTTCCCAAGAAATCATATACAAACGGACTTTTCGGATTTTCATACACTTCATCCGGAGTGCCGATTTGTTCGATTTTCCCGTTGTTCATCACGATGATGCGGTCCGCCACATCCAGCGCTTCTTCCTGATCATGGGTAACAAAAATGCTTGTCACATGAAACTCATTGTGCAACTGACGCAGCCATCTGCGCAGCTCCTTCCGCACCTTTGCATCCAACGCGCCAAACGGTTCATCAAGCAATAGCACTTTCGGTTCCACCGCAAGAGCTCTTGCCAATGCGACTCTTTGACGTTGACCACCTGAAAGTTGGGAAGGGTAGCGATCATGGAAATTTTCCAGTTTCACCAGTTTCAACAACTCATTGACTTTTCTCTTGATTTCCTGTTTTGAGGGACGTGTCTTTCTTGGACGGACTTTTAACCCGTAAGCCACATTTTCAAATACCGTCATGTGCCGGAACAAAGCGTAATGTTGAAACACAAAGCCCACTTTCCGCTCTTTCGGGCTGACATCGGTAATGTTCTCCCCATCGAATAAAATTGTTCCTTCATCCAGCCCCTCCAGTCCTGCAAGAATGCGCAACAGCGTCGTTTTCCCGGATCCGGATGGGCCCAGTAATGCAATCAATTCCCCCGATTTGATATCAATTGAAATATCTTTCAAAGCCTGAAAGGAACCAAAGGCTTTTGATACATTTTTGATTTGAATCCCCATAAGAATCCCCCTATATATCTTTCGCTTTCCATGAAACGATGTTTTTAATGATAATCGTGATGATCGCTAAAATTGACATTAAAGAAGCTACGGCAAAAGCGGCGGTAAACTGGTATTCGTTATATAAAATTTCGATATGTAACGGCATCGTATTCGTCTGTCCACGAATATGCCCCGATACGACTGAAACAGCGCCGAACTCTCCGATGGCACGGGCATTACATAAAATCAGGCCGTACAATAATCCCCATTTAATGTTCGGCAATGTGACATGGAGGAAAGTTTTCCATCCGCTTGCGCCCAATGAAATGGAAGCTTCTTCTTCCGTAATCCCTTGTGTTTGCATGAGAGGAATCAACTCCCTTGCAACGAAAGGGAATGTGACAAACAATGTGGCAAGGATAATCCCCGGCAACGCAAAGACGATTTTAATATCATGTTCAAACAGCCAATCACCGAACAATCCTTGCGCCCCAAATAGCAAAATAAAAATCAGCCCTGCAATGACGGGGGAAACGGCAAAGGGCATATCAATGAGTGTAATTAAAAGATTTTTTCCCTTGAAGGAAAATTTCGTGATCGCCCATGCAGCGGCAATGCCAAAAATTGCGTTCAATGGAACGACAATGAGCGCCACTGTAATGGTCAATTTAATCGCTGCCAGCGCATCCGGATGGACGATGGAAGCTACATAAGTTTCCCAGCCTTTTTCAAATGCGGTCACAAAAATCGAAATCAATGGAAGAATTAAAAAAAGGCTGATATACAGTAATGAAATGGCGATCAGCGACCATTTCACAATAGCCGATTCCTTCAATGGATATGGACTCACCGCTTTTTTCACAATGGGTATTTCCCGGTTGACATCCAAGGGTTTTGTCATAAAATGCCCTCCTTCCTAGTAATTGAATTTCCGGTTCATTCTCCATTGGATGAGATTAATGATCAGTAGTGCGACAAATGAACCGACAAGCATGACAACAGCGATGGCGGTAGCTCCAACGTAGTCGTATTGTTCAAGTTTTGTCATGATAATGAGCGGTGTGATTTCCGTTTTCATTGGCATATTCCCCGCAATAAATACAACCGAACCATATTCACCAATCGCTCTTGAAAAGGCCAAAGCAAATCCTGTGATCATGGCCGGATACAGTTCAGGCAAAATCACTTTCACAAAGGTTTGGAACCGGTTCGCACCGAGGCTTGCAGATGCTTCCTCCACCTCTCTGCTCAGATTTTGCAAGACCGGTTGAACTGTCCGGACAACAAATGGCAACCCGATAAATGTGAGGGCAATGACAATGCCAAGCGGCGTATACGCAATTTTAAAATCAAAAAATTGTCCAATCCATCCGCTTGGGGCATAAAGTGCCGTCAACGCGATCCCTGCAACCGCAGTTGGCAACGCAAAAGGCAAATCTACAAGCCCATCGATGATTTTCTTTCCCGGAAAATCATATCGGGTAAGCACCCATGCAATAATCGTCCCGAAAATCACATTGACCATCCCGGCAGCCAAAGCACTGCCAAAACTCAATTTATAAGAAGCCACTGCCCGGGGATGGGTGATGGTTTCGTAAAATTCGCTCCAACTCATCGAAAGCGTATTTATTACAATCATTGATAATGGGAGCAAAACAATCATGCTCAAATAGAGCATTGTATATCCGAGGGTCAGAGAAAATCCAGGGATGATTGTGCCTCTTTTCTTCCTTTTCAACGTGAATTCCACATAAATCACTCCATTATGAAGATTCAGCATAAAGGAATGGCGCTGTCGACCCCCTTTATGCTGATTCATTAAATCCCAACCGAAAAGCTGTTCAATTCAAACAGTTCAAGTTAGCCATTATTGATAAATTTCATCAAATGTTCCGCCGTCAGCAAAATGCGTTTTTTGAGCTTCCTGCCAGCCGCCGAATTCTTCTACAGTGACCAACTCCAGATCTTGGAATTGATCTTTATATTTTTCCAACACTTTTTCATCGCGTGGACGATAGAAGTTTTTCGCTGCAATTTCTTGGCCTTCTTCGCTGTATAAATATTTCAAGTATGCTTCCGCCACTTTGCGTGTACCTTTTTTATCAACGATTTTGTCCACAATGGCCACTGGAGGTTCAGCCAAAATACTTAAAGAAGGTGTGACAATTTCAAATTCATCTTCCCCAAATTCTTTTAAAGACAGATATGCTTCGTTTTCCCATGCAATCAACACGTCACCAATGCCGCGTTCCACAAATGTTGTTGTAGATCCGCGCGCGCCTGAATCCAACACTTCCACATTGCTATATAAATCTTTCATAAATTGTTTGATTTTTGCTTCATCGCCGTTATATTTTCTGCTGGCAAATGCCCATGCCGCCAAGTAATTCCAGCGTGCACCACCGCTTGTTTTCGGGTTAGGTGTGATGACGGACACACCTTCTTTTGTCAAGTCATCCCAATCTTTGATATTTTTCGGATTCCCTTTGCGAACTAAAAAGACAATGGTTGAAGTGTATGGCGAAGAATTGTTTTCAAACTCTTTTTGCCAATCTTCGTTCAATAATTGGCGTGTCAAGGCAATTTCATCAATGTCATAAGCCAATGCCAGTGTGACAACATCCGCTTCAATTCCATCAATGACAGATCTCGCTTGTTTTCCAGATCCGCCGTGGGATTGCTGGATTTTCACTTCCTGGCCGGTTTCTTCTTTCCAATGGGCTGCAAAGGCTTTGTTGAATTCTTCATATAATTCCCGTGTCGGGTCATAGGAAACATTTAATAGTTCAACAGGTTCCTTGGAAGCGGTAGTGTTGTTTCCGCTTGCGCTATTGGAAGTTTCATCGCCGCTTGCCCCTTTTCTGCCGCAAGCTGACAATACTAATAAAAGTGAAATGATTCCAATTAATAATAGTAATCTCCTTTTCTTTTTCATGTTTTCATCTCTCCTTTTCTTTTTAAAAAATAAAAGAAGGCTGCCTACAAGCCCCATCAAAGAGGGCATGCAGGCAACCTTCAGTTTGTCTGATCAGTTGCGCTTTCTTGTCGTATTCTTTGTTTCATACAATAATCAAATTTTTCCGATAAGTCAACATGGTTTTTAAAAAATTTATAAATTGCCATTTTAATATTGATTTCTCCAAGTAAAATAGTATACTTTAAATTACATTTTATTTTTAATCAATTGAATATCATACGCTGACTAGAAAACTAGAGGCGTTTTAATGTAAGGTTTTTGAAATTTTTTATTACATTAAAACGCCTCCTTTTTTATTGAAAGGAGGAAGTACATGCTGACTTATCAAACTTGGCAAGATCCGCCCATTGATTTCGAAGTGGATGAAACATACAAGGGCGCTTTGAATGTCCTTCGGTGGGCCTATGACCAATATGGTGAAGATGTTATTTACGCATGCAGTTTTGGTATCGAGGGGATTGTGCTCATTGACCTGATTTCAAAGGTGAAGGCTGATGCACAAATCGTCTTTTTAGATACGGAGGTTCATTTCAAAGAAACCTATGAAACCATTGAAAAGGTGAAGAAAAGATATCCATCGTTAAACATCATACTTAAAAAACCAGCCATTTCATTGGAAGAACAAGCAAAATTGTATGGAGATGAACTCTGGAAAAAAGACCCAAACAAGTGTTGCGAAATCCGGAAAATCATCCCTCTCCGGGAAACTTTGACCGGTGCGAAAGCATGGATTTCCGGATTGCGCCGGGAACAATCGGAAACTAGAAAACATGTGAACTTCCTGAACAAAGATAATAAGTTCCAATCCGTTAAAATCTGTCCGTTGATTCATTGGACTTGGAAAGATGTGTGGCGTTATGTAAGCAAACATCAGTTGGATTACAACCCGCTCCATGACCAAGGTTACCCCAGCATCGGATGCGCCCACTGCACAAAACCGGCTTATACATTGGATGATTTGCGTTCCGGCAGATGGGCAGGTTTCAATAAAACAGAATGTGGATTACATGTTGATTAGGAGGAATGAAAAATGACAACCATTCAACCCCATGGCGGCGTATTGGTGAACGCCTACGACCCAAATGAGCCCTATGAACATCTGCAAAAAGAAATTCCCCTTGATGGGATTGCGATCAGTGATTTGGAGTTGATCGGAGTCGGTGCTTATAGCCCAATCGACGGCTTCTTATCCGAAGAAGATTATAAAAGCGTAGTAGAAAATATGCGTTTGGCAAACGGGATTGTTTGGAGCATTCCCATTACGCTTCCGGTAACAGAAGAATTGGCTAGCACATTAAAAGTTGGCGACAAAGCCAAGTTAGTCTTTGATGGAGAAGTATACGGAATCATCGAAATTCAAGATATTTACAAACCGGATAAAACCGTTGAAGCCAAAAATGTGTATGGAACAGATGATTTAAACCATCCTGGCGTGAAAAAATTGTTTGACCGTCCAAATGTGTATGTCGGCGGGAAAATCACCCTTGTCAAGAGAACAATCAAACAATTCCCCGACTACACTTACGACCCGGTTGAAACTCGGGAATTATTTGAGAAAAAAGGATGGAAAACGGTCGTTGGTTTCCAAACACGAAACCCGGTACACCGCGCCCATGAATACATCCAAAAAGTGGCTTTGGAAATCGTTGACGGGCTATTCCTCAATCCTTTAGTGGGAGAAACAAAATCGGATGATATTCCGGCAAAAATCCGCATGGAAAGCTACGGAGTATTGCTTGAAAATTACTATCCGAAAGATCGGGTGCAGTTAGGCGTATTCCTTGCAGCGATGCGCTACGCCGGACCAAGGGAAGCGATTTTCCACGCCCTTGTGCGCAAAAATTACGGTTGCACCCATTTTATTGTGGGCCGTGACCATGCCGGTGTGGGAAACTATTACGGCACATACGACGCCCAAAAGATTTTTGACCAATTCAAACCGGAAGAAATCGGCATCACGCCGCTTAAATTTGAACACAGCTTCTATTGCACAGCTTGCGACGGAATGGCCACAACGAAAACATGCCCGCACGATGCATCCACCCGCATCATTTTATCCGGAACGAAAGTGCGCGAAATGTTGCGCAACGGGGAAGTTCCGCCAAGCACATTCAGCCGCAAAGAAGTGGTAGAAGTCTTAATCCGCGGGCTTCGGGAAGAAGTTCATTCATAAGGAGTTGTTACAATGAGTTCTAACATCGTATGGCATGATACATCCATCACAAAAGCGGATTATCGCAAGAAAAATGGTCATCACAGTTTCATCCTATGGTTCACGGGATTATCCGCATCCGGAAAATCCTCCATTGCTAATGCATTGGCAAAGGAATTGTTTGACCGGGGAAATCAAGCCTTTGTCCTCGATGGCGACAACATCCGCCACGGTCTGAACAAAGATTTGGGCTTTGACGAACAATCCAGAAAGGAAAACATCCGCCGCATTGGCGAAGTATCCAAACTCTTTGTAGAAAGCGGACAAATCGTGTTGACGGCTTTCATTTCACCTTATAAAGAAGACCGGGCTTCAGTCCGATCCCTTGTGGAAGCAGATGAATTCATCGAAGTGTATGTACAATGTTCCATTGAAGAATGTGAACGCAGAGATCCGAAAGGGTTGTACAAAAAAGCCCGAAATAATGAAATTCCAAACTTTACGGGCATCAGCGCCCCTTATGAAGCGCCGGACAATCCGGAAATCGTCGTGGACAGCGAAAAATATTCCATTGAGGAATGCAAAAATCAATTGATTGAATTTTTACTTGAAAAAGGATATATCAAATAGCTTTCAGTCCGCCATAAACCTTCATAGAAACTTCCTTATAATTCGAGTAGGAGGGAGCGATGAACTCCCGTCCTCTCACACCACCGTACGTACAGTTCCGTATACGGCGGTTCAATTAAGATAATTTTGACGCAAGTTTTTATAACTTCCGTGAATAGCTGTTCTCTTTATGCCAGTGGTCACTCCACGCTCCAAGAGGTCTCCCACGGGATTCACCGCTTCCTTCCTCAAGTGAGGTACTACGTTTTCTGTGTTCATCATGACTCACCGAATGCCAAGGGCTATTCTCTCTTCATTGTTCGGTCCTTCTTAGTAGTTCTAAACCAACTAATACGATGACCTCTGCTGACTTCTGACGGTTCAGCTCCTTATCACTAAGTAGGTTATGAAGCGTACTTCACCTATCCGCCAGACCTCCCCGGGTAAGTACATGCACTTTCACACCATCTATCCGCCTCATTTACTCGATATGACCTTCGACAGAAAGAGCTTTGTTTTGTTGTGCAAACTCACTCAATCATACCTAGCCTTATATGAGGTTCGTGTTCCTCGGACCGGTGTTTTGCCTCCAGCTTCCTTCAGATTCCGCGTCACCACGGACACCCTTGCGTTAAGCTAACCTCTACTTCTGTCTTCGGGGTTCGGGACTTATACCCCATAGTTCATGTACATGCCGGGCGCACATATAGAAAGCAGGGCAACGTGCGCCCTGCTTCTTTTTTATTAGGAGAAGGTTTTGGGAATTACAAGCTTAATTGCAATCACAATTATTTTGCTTTCATCTTCCATTCTTCTTCTTGAAGTTGTCTCCATAAAATTTTTCCGCTTGCTGTTGTTGGCAATGTTTTTCTAAACTCTATAATTCTTGGGTACTTATAAGCGGCCATTTGCCCTTTTGACCATTCAATAATTTCCTCTTCCGTTACCTTTCCAACATAGTCATCATTTAAAATGACAAATGCCTTTACCGTTTCACCTCGTTTTGGGTCTGGAACGCCGACAACACAAGCTTGCTGAATCGCTGGATGTTTATACAAAATGGACTCCACTTCCGTAGGCCACACTTTAAAGCCAGATGCATTAATCATCCGTTTGACACGGTCCACAATAAAGAAGTATCCTTCCTCATCCACCCGTCCAATATCGCCAGTGCGGAAAAATTTCTTCCCATCTAGTTCAACAAAAGCTTGTTCTGTTTCTTCAGGCTGATTATAGTATCCTTTAAATACTTGAGGACCGTTTACAACAATTTCTCCTACTTCACCTACTCCTAGTTCTTTCAAAGTCACAGGATCTATGATTCGCGCATCTACTTCAAAAGCAGGAACTCCTAAACATTGCAGTTTTGGTCGATCAGGCGGATTAAAGTGCGTATGGGAAATGGTTTCAGATAGCCCATAGCCTTCTACAAACTTTAAGCCAGTAGCCTCAAATAATTTTTCGCCCACCGCTTCCGGCAAAGGAGCGCCTCCCCCAGCAATAACTGAAAGGGAAGATAAATCGTATTCTCTTAATTTGGGATTCGCCAAGAAATCAATCACCATTGTGCTAATATTAATCCAGTGGGTGCATTTATAATCTTGAATAAATTGAACGGCGTGTTCTCGGTTCCATCTTGTTAAAATAACCATTGCAGACCCTGTAAAAATTGGCGCATGCATACTATGCACCATGCCTGTCACATGGAATAAAGGCAAAGTCGTTAAATGAACGGCATCAGATGTAGTATTTAGCCAATAGCTTGCACTTACAACATTGGCTTGAACTGTTTCATTTGTATGGATGCAACCTTTAGGCAAACCGGTAGTGCCTGAAGTGTATGGCAAAACTATTACATCATCGCTTTTCCCTCCATAAGGAAAAGGCGTTATTGTTTCTTCTAAAACATCTTTCCATAAAAACTGATGTTCTTTGAGATTTTCTTTTCTAGGAGCAGTTAATTCGCTTGATAAATTGTCAATCTTCAATTCTTCCGGCAAATAATCAGAATAAGTTGCTACAATGATATGTTCCAACGAAGTGCTTCCTTGGAGCGGTTCAATTTGAGGGAACAGCTCTTGCCCAACAATTGCTGTTTTCACTTCGCAATCTTTAATATAATAAGAAAGTTCATTCGTCGTATTCATCGGGTTAATTGGTACAACGATCGCTCTTGCCCGCAATATCGCATAAAAAGCAATGAGATATTGTGGGGAATTTTGCATATATAAAATCACCCTGTCTCCAGGTTGAACGTCCAATTTTTGTTGAAGGTATCCGGCTAAATTATTCACTTGCTGCAAGATTTCTTGATAACTATACTGCGCCCCATAGTAGTAGACTGCTGTTTTATCGGGATATCTTCTTGCCGTCACCACGAGATTATCATATAGAGTTGTTTTAGGCGTCGTTAATGTTTTTGTGAGCCGTTTTGGCCAAAATTTGATATGCACTGTGTTCAAACGCAATACCTCCATTTCAAAATCTCGAATATTCAAAAAAATAATTTTTGTACTATAGCTTTATAGAATGTTCTGCAACAATTTTTTGCCCTTTTAAAATCGGAACAATGGGAATCGTCCCTTGCTGCGCTGCAAAGGCTAATTCATCAATGAACTGATTTTTTTCAAATAATTTCCCGACATAAGAAGAACGGAAAATTTCAAAGGCATCACCAGCATTTCCTTTATAAAATAGAAGGGCTGCCATTGCCGCATCGGTTAATTTCAACTGTCCATCATCATGCTCCAACAAACAGGAAAGAAAATGCCCTGCTCCATAAAAATCTTCTAAACTCAACTTTCCAGAAGTACCGGAACATATCACAAGAATCGTCTCTTCTAATCCCTGTTCCTTCACCTTTTCCGCCACAAAAGGATTATTCAATAAAGACGAAACATAAGTCCTTTTTGCACCAGAGGCTTTTCTAATCGCAACTGTACCATTCGTCGTAGATACAATTAAAGCTTTTCCCTTTACTTTTTCCCGAAGGATGGATGGACTTGGATAAACAAATCCTTCAATGGGTTTTGCTTTACTTTCACCGGAAAGGATATATTGCCCCTCTTCATATGCTTTTGCCGCTTCCAATGCTTCCAAAGAATTCATCACCGGGACAACTTCAGTGGCTCCATTATGCAAAGCGGAAGTGATGGTGGTCGTTGCTAGCAAGACGTCCAAAACTACAACAATTTTATTTCCTTCTTTTATTTTTTCCTCATCAATTTCTTCCTTTGTTAAGAGAAGGTGAATTTTTCCCATTATGCCGCCCCTTTGTTTGACAATGTTTCCTATGAATTTAGCTTTTCATTGATATAAACGATAAGAGATTTTACTAATTGACCAAACTTGGCAAAACGTTCATCCCTCGTTTGCCCTTTCTTGTAGCGATAGTAAATTTGCTGGGCAATGACCGCTAATTTAAAATAAGCAAAGAGCATATAAAACTGCATATTGTCCACATCGCGTTTGCTTTTCTTTGCATAGGCTTCGATAAATTCATCCCTTGTCATAAACCCATCCATTACTGTAATAAGGGGTTCCCCAAACATTACTTTCAACAGTTTCGGGTCATCGCCTTGCACCCAATAACTCATGGCAACCCCAAGATCGGCAAGCGGATCGCCTACTGTCGTCATCTCCCAATCAAATAATCCAACCATTTTCGTTAATTCTTCATTAAACATGGCGTTGTTGAATTTATAATCATAATGAATAATCGTTGCTTCATCCCGTAACGGTATATGCTCTGCTAACCATTTCATTACCAATTCTGCTTCTTCAATTTCATCTGTTTTAGACTTCTGAAATCTAGAAATCCAGCCATGGACTTGCCGTTCCATAAAGCCTTCAGGTTTGCTCATCTTCACTAATTCCGTTTGTTTAAAATCGATAGAATGAAGATTGACAAGCTGGTCCACCATAATTTCCGACAACCGTCTGCCTAACTCTTTAGTTGGTTGAATATGGCTCGGAAAAGCTGTGTCTAGAAGGACTCCATGTTTTCTTTCCATTAAGAAGAAGGGGCTTCCAACAATCGACTCATCATTGGAAAACAATATTGGCTTTGGTGCAGCATCAAAAAATGGATGGATGGCAGAAATAATGTTGAATTCCCTTTCCATATCATGGGCCTTTGGTGCAACAGGTCCTAATGGCGGTCTTCTTAAAACAGCCTCCCAATCTCCTATTTTAATTTGATACGTTAAATTGGAATGCCCAGCTGAAAATTGCAGCAATTCTAAAGGGACATCTGGGAGATGGTCAATATTTTTTCTCAAAAAGGATTCAAGAACTTCTAAATTTAATTCTTCTCCTTTTCGCACAGGAATCGTTTCATTATAAACCCCCGCCATCAAAATCACTCCTTCCGATTTTTTCATCCAGCCATCACATACTAACCGGTTGGTATGTGATGGCTAGTATATAAAAAACAGCAAGAACAAATTTTTTTAACGTTCTTCTTTTTCTATACCATGTAAAATGATTTCCGTATAAATTTCTGATACTTCTTTATCTGAAAGCGGACCATCTGGTTTAAACCACTTATAGCTCCAATTCGTCATTCCTAAAATACCTAAAGTGATGATGGATGGATTTAAATCCGGACGAAACTCTCCACTACTTATGCCTTCTTGGACTACCTTTTCAATATTGAAACGAAACTTATCTCTCTTTGGAATGATTTCTGCTAAACTTGCTTCGCTTAAATTATTCATTTCCCTGAAGAAAATTAATGCACTTGATCCATGAGTTTTGATGCTTCGAAGCAACATATAAATAATTTCAAAAAGCTTTGTTCGATTATTTTTGCTTTCGTCGGAAATGATGTCCTCTTGAACCTTCAAAATATGGTCAATATAGTTTTGATGGATTTCCATCAACAATTCTTCTTTGCTAGAGAAATAATAATAAAATGTTCCTTTTGTTACTCCCAACTCATCTACAATATCTTGAATGGAAGTTTCACTATACCCCTTGTTCTCAAATAATCGGATGCTTGCTTCAATAATTTTTTCTTTCACTCTCTAATCCCCGCAATCTTCCAATATTGTTGTCGTAATTATATCATAAAATTTTCATGCAAAATGAGCATCCCAGAAGATTGGAGGACTAGATTCAGCGTCAATCCTTTATTATTTTGCATGCATTCCGCCATCCACGATGATGATTTCACCTGTAATATAATCAGAAGCCTTTGAAGCTAGAAACAGCGCGACACCCTTTAAATCATTTTCTGAGCCAAAGCGATTTAATGGAGTTGCTTCTAAAAAGGCATCTTTTCCTCTCTCAATGATGACTTTTGACATTTTTGTAGGGAAAAATCCAGGAGCGATGGCGTTGACGTTGATGTTATATTGTCCCCATTTAACCGCCAAATCTTTTGTTAATGTATTGACTGCTCCTTTGCTGGCATTATAAGCAACTGTATCCATCAGCTTCGGATCTGTTCCAATAAACCCTGCAATGGAAGAAATGTTAATAATTTTTCCCGCTCTTTGTTTAATCATTTCCCTGCCTACCGCCTGGCTCATTAAAAAGGTTCCGGTAACATTTACATTCATCACTTTTTGCCATGCTTCCAAAGGCATATCAACGGCTGGCGCTCCCCATGTTGCTCCGCTATTGTTGACTAAAATATCAATCTTCCCAAAATGATTGAGCGTTTGCTCCACCACGTTCTGTACATCTTCTGGATTCGTTACGTCACATTGTAATGCCAACGTTTTCACACCAAGCTGCTCTAATTCATTGGCAACTTCTTGGCAAGCTTCCACTTTTCGCGAACATAAAACGACATTGGCACCCGCTTCAGCAAGGCCTGTTGCAATTTGTTCTCCAAGTCCTCGTCCTCCGCCAGTGACTATGGCTGTTTTTCCAGTGAGATCAAAAAGCTCTTTAACATGCATACTTTCCCTTCTTTCTTTATTTTCTTTTGAAAAAATAAAACGCTTACATAAAACGATGTTCGATTCTGGAATTCTATTTCATTATTGATATTTTTTTAGTTCCAGTTTTGCAATTTGTCTTTTGTGCACTTCATCTGGCCCATCAGCGATTCTTAACGTGCGAGAATTTGCCCACATCGCAGCGAGCGGAAAATCATCAGAAACCCCTGCTGCCCCTAATGCTTGAATCGCCCGGTCGATGACATTCAATGCAATATTCGGCGCAACCACTTTAATCATGGCAATTTCCGTCTTTGCTTCTTTGTTTCCAACTGTATCCATCATATAGGCAGCTTTTAAAGTCAACAGTCTTGCTTGTTCAATTTCAATTCTTGATGTGGCAATCCAATCGCGAACGACTCCTTGTTCTGCCAATGTTCTTCCAAAAGCCACACGATTTAATACCCGCTTGCACATGATTTCAAGGGCGCGTTCAGCAGCACCAATCAGTCTCATGCAATGATGAATTCTTCCTGGCCCTAGCCTTCCTTGGGCGATGGCAAATCCTTTCCCTTCTCCCCAGATGATGTTCTCTGCTGGCACCCGAACATTTTCAAAGGTAATTTCCCCGTGGCCATGTGGAGCATGGTCATATCCAAACACCGGAAGCATTCGTTCAATTTTGACACCTGGTGTATCAAAGGGAACAAGAATCATGGATTGCTGCTCATAACGGTTGGCATTCGGGTTTGTTTTTCCCATCACTATGGCAATTTTGCATCGAGGATCCCCCGCGCCCGAAGACCACCATTTTCTTCCGTTAATTACATATTCATCTCCATCGCGCACAATACTCGCTTCAATATTCGTCGCATCCGATGAAGCCACATCCGGTTCTGTCATTGCAAAACATGAGCGTATTTCTCCATTGAGCAATGGAATAAGCCACTCTTTCTTTTGTTGTTCAGAACCATATCTCACTAGCACTTCCATATTTCCTGTATCCGGCGCATTGCAGTTAAACACTTCCGGCGCTATTAGCGAACGGCCCATAATTTCACATAAAGGAGCATATTCTAAATTGGTTAGTCCTGCTCCATATTCGCTGTCTGGCAAAAACAGATTCCAAAGCCCTTGCTCTTTTGCCTTTTCCTTTAATTCTTCGATAATGGGCGGCACGGCACTCCACCTGTTTTCTTGTTGGATTAGCTGTTCTTCATATACTTTTTCGTTTGGATAAATGTACTCTTCCATAAAATGGTTTAATTTTTTGATTAATTCCTCCACTTTTGGAGAAAAGGAAAAATCCATTTTAATCAACTCCTTTCATACTGACCGGTTGGTATGTTACGTTTAATTTTAGTATACAAGTTTTTTAGAATTAATCAATCTGTTTTCTGAAAATTTTTACAGTTATTTTAGTATAGCATTTTGATTGAATTTGGGACAATTCAGTCATTCTCAGTGAAATATTAGCCAACTGAAAATCCTCAGCTATATTGCCTGTGGATATTCACCATGCTCATGAACATATTTGTGTTTATGTATATTAAAAAAATCGAGTGCAGCAAAATGCACTCGATTTTTACAGGTAAAGCGTACGTTTAATAGGTTTATCCAATAGAACCTTCCATTTCAAATTTAATTAAACGGTTCATTTCTACCGCGTATTCCATTGGTAGTTCGCGAGTGAATGGTTCAATGAAGCCCATAACGATCATTTCTGTCGCTTCCTGTTCAGAAATGCCGCGGCTCATCAAGTAGAATAATTGTTCTTCGGATACTTTGGATACTTTCGCTTCGTGCTCAAGGGACACATTATCATTCAATATTTCGTTGTATGGAATTGTATCGGAAGTCGATTCATTATCCAAAATCAATGTGTCACACTCGATATTCGCACGGGCGCCGCTTGCTTTCGGACCGAAGCGGACAATACCGCGGTATGTTACTTTACCGCCTTGTTTTGAAATGGATTTGGACACGATTGTGGATGACGTATTCGGTGCCAAGTGGATCATTTTTGCACCGGCGTCTTGGTGCTGACCTTTACCCGCCAATGCGATGGATAACGTCATACCGCGGGCTCCTTCACCTTTCAAAATACATGCAGGATATTTCATTGTGAGTTTGGAACCGATGTTGCCGTCAATCCATTCCATTGTACCGTTCGCTTCCACAACCGTACGTTTTGTCACCAGGTTGTACACGTTGTTGGACCAGTTTTGGATTGTCGTATAACGGCAGTAAGCATCTTTCTTCACGATGATTTCAACCACCGCAGAGTGAAGGGAGCTTGTAGTGTAAACAGGTGCTGTACATCCTTCCACATAATGTACGGAAGCCCCTTCGTCCACAATGATTAACGTACGTTCGAATTGCCCCATATTTTCAGAGTTGATCCGGAAGTATGCTTGAAGCGGAGTTTCCACTTTCACGCCAGGTGGAACGTAGATGAATGAACCACCGGACCAAACAGCTGTATTCAAAGCGGCAAATTTGTTGTCGGAAGCCGGCACCACTGTTCCCCAATACTTTTTGAACAGCTCTTCGTTTTCTTTCAAAGCGGAGTCTGTATCTTTGAAGATGATTCCTTTTTCTTCAAGTTCTTTTTTCATGTTGTGGTAAACCACTTCTGATTCGTATTGGGCGGAAACGCCGGCCAAATATTTTTGTTCCGCTTCCGGAATACCTAAACGGTCGAACGTTCTTTTGATTTCTTCAGGCACTTCATCCCAGGAACGTTGAGTCGCTTCCGTCGGTTTTACATAGTAAGTGATTTCATCGAAGTTTAATTCGGATAAGTCGCCACCCCATTGCGGCATTGGTTTTGAATAGAATATATCAAGGGCTTTTAAACGGGCCTCGAGCATCCATTCAGGTTCATTTTTCATTGTTGAAATTTCACGGACGATTTCTTCGGTTAATCCACGTTTTGAACGGAATACAGAAACGTCCTTGTCACGGAAACCGTATTTGTAATCGCCAATATCAGGCACATTTTTTGCCATGTTCTCTCCTCCGTTCAAATTATTTTAACTCTTGGCTTACTCCTTTTTCCATCGCTTTCCAGGCAAGAGTCGCACATTTAATGCGGGCAGGGAATTTGGATACACCTTGAAGTGCAGCAATATCCCCCATTTCTTCCAACGTCTCTTCATCAATTTCCTGGCCTAGCATCATTTTTGAAAAAATCTCTGCCAGTTTGAGTGCTTCTTCCACTTTTTTTCCTTTGATGATTTCCGTCATCATGGAAGCGGATGACATGGAAATGGAACAACCCTCGCCATCAAATTTGGCATCTTCCACAATACCGTCGTTGATTTTTAATGTTAAATGGATACGGTCACCGCAAGTTGGGTTATTCATATCAACGGTTACGTTATTTTCATCCAAGTGGCCTTTATTTCGCGGTTTTTTATAATGCTCCATGATGACCGCACGATATAGTTGATCTAAATTATTCAAAGACATTGTTAAAATACTCCTTCGCTGCGAGCAATCCTTCAACGAGCGCATCGATATCTTCTTTGTTGTTATAGAGATAGAAGCTTGCCCGTGCCGTTGCAGAAACTTTCAACCATTTCATCAACGGTTGTGCACAGTGATGTCCTGCACGGATGGCAATTCCTCTCATATCGAGAACCGTTGCAAGATCGTGAGGATGCACGCCATCTAAATTGAATGTAATCAGACCGCAACGTTTATTCGGATCTTTCGGACCATAAATTTGGATCCCTTCAATTTTCTCCATTTCAGATAAAGCATATGCTACCAATTCATGTTCATGTTGTCGAATCCGTTCCATTCCAATATTCGTCAAATAATCGATTGCAGCCCCTAAACCAATGGCGCCGGCGATGTTTGGCGTACCGCCTTCGAACTTCCAAGGAAGCTCTTTCCATGTGGAATCATATAAATCAACGAAATCAATCATTTCGCCGCCAAATTCAATCGGCTCCGTTTTTTCCAAAAGTTCTTGTTTGCCGTAAAGGACACCGATTCCTGTAGGACCGCACATTTTATGACCGGAAAAGGCCAAAAAGTCGCAATCGATATCTTGTACGTCAATCGGCATATGCGGCGCTGCCTGGGCTGCATCCACCACCATGATCGCACCATTTTCATGGGCAATGGCAGCAACTTCTTTTACCGGGTTGATGGTACCCAATACGTTGGAAGCCATTGTCATTGCCACAATTTTCGTTTTCGGTGTGATCGTTTTTCTCACTGTATCCAATGAAATCGTTCCGTCTTCTTCCAAATCGATATATTTTAATACCGCCTTTTTTTCTTTTGCGAGTTGCTGCCATGGAATCAAGTTTGAATGGTGTTCCATATAAGTGATGACGATTTCATCGCCTTCCTCTACATTTTGTCTTCCATAAGCACTCGCAACTGTATTCAAGGAAGTCGTTGTGCCTCTTGTGTAAATGATTTCTTTTGTTGATCTGGCATTGATGAATTTGCGGATTTTTTCCCGGGCCCCTTCATACGCATCCGTTGCACGATTTCCAAGCGTGTGAACTCCGCGGTGCACATTGGCATTGTCAAAATCATAATATTTGCGAACGACGTCCAAAACTTGCACAGGCTTTTGAGATGTTGCGGCGCTGTCAAGGTAAACGAGCGGATGCCCGTTTACTTCTTGATTCAATATAGGAAAATCTTTTCGAAATTCATTCATTTACGAACTTTCCCTTCAATAACTTTCGTTAACTGATTTTTTACTCCTTCAATTGGCAATGAGTTTACAACCGGCGCAAGGAAACCATGGATGATCAAGCGCTCCGCTTCTTCTTTCGAAATGCCACGGCTCATCATGTAATAAAGCTGGGTCGGATCCACCCGTCCCACAGAAGCTGCATGTCCAGCCATAACATCATTTTCATCGATTAATAAAATCGGGTTGGCATCCCCGCGGGCTTTGCTTGAAAGCATTAATACGCGGGATTCTTGCTGAGCGTTGGATTTGGATGCACCATGTTCAATTTTACCGATGCCGTTAAAGATGCTTTGAGCCGCATCTTTCATTACACCGTGAGTCAAAATAAAGCCTTCCGAGTTTTTGCCCCAGTGGCGAACTTCCGTTGTAAAGTTTTGCTTTTGGCTTCCTGTTCCCACCACTACTGTTTTTGTATCCGCATGGGAGCCGTCGCCAACAAGGTGGGTAATGTTCTCGGAAATTGTATCCGAGTTGTTCATTAAGCCCAATGCCCAATCGATTTTTGCATCACGGTTTAAATGGGCACGGCGGTTTACATAAGTTGTAAATCCATCGGCAAGGACATCGACTGCACCGAAAGTAACTTGTGCATTATCCAATGCGATGACTTCTTCGATCAAGTTGGCTTGGCCTTTTGCCTTTTCTACTGTCGATAAGTAGTTTTCCACGTATGTGACGGACGAATTTTTATCCGCTACGATCAACACATGATTAAATAATGAAGCTTCTTCATCATCGTTCAGGAATACCACTTGAATCGGTTTTTCGATGACAACATTTTGCGGAACGTATAAGAACACTCCACCATTCACCAAAGCCGCATGATAAGCGGATAATTTATGTTCATCCAATTTGACAGCTGTCGTCATAAAATATTTTTGAACCAAATCCCCATGTTCGCGCACAGCTGTCAGGAAATCTGTGAATATAACGCCTTGGGATTTAAGTTCATCTGAAAGTTTTAAAATGACCGGCGTGTTGTTTCGTTGAACATAGAGATTTTCTTGCTGTTCAACATCGATTAATTCCTTTACTTCTTCCGGCAATTCTTCAATGGCAAAAAGTTCACTTTTCACCGTATGTTTTGGGAAATTGATGAAATCCCACTTTTCAATATTTGTTTTATCTGGTTTCGGCATTGGTAAATCAACAGCTTTTTCAAGGGCAGCCGCACGTAAATCAGTAAACCATTTCGGTTCGTTGTTTGATTCAGAGAACGAGCGGACTTCGCTAGCTGATAACGCCAATTTTGTTTCAACCGTCATCTTTCATCGTCCTCCTAATTAAGCTTCTTTTTCAGTTACTGCGTCTGTATCTTCAATTCCCAACTCTTTTTTGACCCATTCATAACCTTCCGCTTCCAATTTCTTAGCCAGCTCAGGTCCGCCGGATTTCACGATTTTGCCTTGCATCATAACATGAACATAATCTGGAGTGATGTAGTTCAATAAGCGCTGATAGTGGGTGATCACCAAGCAGCCAAAATCTTCGCCACGCATTTCGTTAACGCCTTTGGAAACGACTTTCAAAGCGTCGATATCAAGACCGGAGTCGATTTCGTCCAAAATGGCGAATTTAGGTTTCAGCATCATCATTTGAAGAATTTCGTTACGTTTCTTTTCCCCACCGGAGAAACCTTCGTTCAAATAACGTTGAGCCATTTCAGGATCCATTTCCAGGAATTCCATTGTTTTATCCAATTCACGGATAAATTTCATGATTGAAATTTCATTGCCTTCCCCGCGGCGGGCATTAATGGCTGAACGGATGAAGTCGGCATTGGTAACACCTGAAATTTCGGATGGATACTGCATGGCAAGGAAAAGCCCCGCTTTAGCCCGCTCGTCCACTTCCATTTCCAATACATTTTGTCCATCTATTTCAATTGTTCCTTGAGTAACCTCATATTTAGGATGACCCATGATCGCTGAAGCCAATGTGGATTTTCCTGTACCGTTTGGCCCCATGATTGCATGTACTTCATTTGTATTGATTGTCAGGTTTACACCTTTTAAAATTTCTTTTCCTTCGATTGATACATGAAGATCTTTAATTGTTAAAGTTGACATCTATATACCTCCATTTTTGTTATGGTTGGCAGTACCATTACTAATTTATTATCATTCTAATCTTAACCTAAATCAAGGGGGCATGCAAAAGTTTTAAACTTTTATTCCCATAAATCAGCAAAAACCTCACCAATATTAGTGTTTACAATTCCCAATTCAGTTTTTTCAGTGATCGTTTTTGTAAAAAGTAGGCATGTTCATTTTCAATAAACCCCGACTAATTGAGAACAATTATTAATGAGTGAATATTAAGAAAATATTCCAATATACTTTCTTCTTGCATATCCTTTCAATGGCAGGAATAGGAATCATTTTTTTAATAATTGTTATTTAATAAATTTATAAAGTAGGAAGAAAAAATTCAAATAAGCGCTTCCGGCCCCTTTCATTTTAAAGGTTCATCATTACTTTCCATCGTTTACATTTATATAATTTTCTTTTAATATAAAAAATACATATATATCATATATAGACTCATCTGTTTTTTAGATGATTAGGAGGGAGTACTCTGGAATTACGTCAATTGCGCTATTTTGTTGAAGTGGCAGAGCGGGAACATATTTCAGACGCTGCTGAACACCTTCATGTAGCTCAATCTGCTGTGAGCAGACAAATAGCAAATTTAGAAGAAGAGCTTGGCACACCACTTTTTGAACGGGTCGGGCGGAATGTGAAATTGACACCGATCGGCAAAATCTTTTTGGAGCATGCCATTACCGCACTCAATGCCATCGATTATGCGGTCAAGCAAGTGGAGGAATATTTGGATCCTGAAAGGGGCTCCATTAAAATCGGGTTCCCTACCAGTTTAGCAAGTTACGTTCTTCCGACAGTCATTTCCGCCTTTAAAAAAGACTATCCTGATGTCAATTTCCACTTGCGTCAGGGTTCTTACCGATACTTGATCGAAGCGGTGAAAAATCGGGAGTTGAATCTTGCCTTTCTTGGCCCGGTACCCCGAAAAGATGAAAGCATCAATTCAATGATTTTGTTCAACGAAAATATTTGCGCCCTGCTTCCCGCCAATCATCGGCTGGCGAAACGGGATAAAATCCATTTGGATGAACTGCGGAATGACAATTTTGTTCTTTTCCCGGAAGGATACATTCTACATAAAGTCGTGGTCGATGCATGCAAATCGGCTGGTTTTCTTCCTAAAGTCACTTCGGAAGGGGAAGATATGGATGCTTTGAAAGGGATGGTGGCAGCAGGCATTGGCGTCACATTGCTTCCTGAAAGCTCCTTCTATGATTCAACCCCGCGTTTAACGATCAAAATGAAAATTGATAACCCAAACATCACACGCAACGTAGGAATCATTTATCCGGCGAACCGGGAATTGGCTCCTTCTGAACAAGTATTTATCAAATTCGTCAATTCATTCTTCTCCAGATTGAATCAATTCCAATAGCCTTTTAAATTAGAAAAAGAGGCTGGGATAAAAGATAAAAAACACCATTTTTTCCCGGGAGAAAATGGTGTTTTTTTGATAATTGAAGAAAATTGATTTCCGTTCCGGGGACGCTTTCCGCGGGCCCGGCTCGAGCCTCCTCGGAGCTCAATCCTTCGCTCCTGCGGGGTCTCGAGAGGGCTCGTCGCAGGAAAGCTTTTGCTTTGCGACTAAGCGTGCGCGACAGAAACTCGCCCCGTCACTCCAATCAATTTTTTACAAAAAATCTTTTTGCAGCTCGTTCACTTTATTAGTTATGTCCCAGCCTCTTTTTACCGCTAAATTATTCGCTTACTGGTACTACTGAGCCGCCCCATTCTTCAAGAATGAAGTCTTGGATTTCTTTGGAGCGCAATACTTCTACCAATTTTTTGATTTCTTCGCGGTTTTCATCGCCAGAACGTACAGCAATTACGTTTACATAAGGTGATTCTGAACCTTCAATGGCGATGGAATCTTTTACAGGGTTGATGCCTGCGTCAATCGCAAAGTTGGAGTTGATGACAACTGCGTCTCCTTCTTCGTTTTCATAATATGTAACCATCATTTCAGGAGCGTCAGTTGCTTCAATTTTCAAGTTTTTCGGATTTTCTACAATATCATCCAATGTGGCTTTTGTTTTATCAATGCCGTCTTTTAATTTGATTAAACCTTGCGCTTCAAGCAATGATAAAATGCGGCCATGGTCAGGAATTGAGTTTGAAATCAGGATTGTCGCACCATCAGGCAGTTCATCCAAAGATTTATATTTTTTGGAGTAGATGCCGATCGGTTCGATGTGGATACCGCCAGCATTGACTAGATCATAACCTTCTTCGGCCACTTTTTGTTCAAGATACGGAATGTGTTGGAAGTAGTTTGCATCAAGGTCGCCATTGTTCAAATCTTCGTTTGGCAATACATAGTCTTGATATTCTTCAATTTCCAGTTCAATTCCTTCTTTTTCCAAAATAGGTTTGGCTTTTTTCAAAATCTCCGCATGCGGTGTATGGGAAGCACCCACTTTTAATGTTACTTTTTCTTTTGTTTCGTCGTCTTTTGTTCCTTCATCAGACGAAGAATTTGCATCGTCTTTCGTACCGCATGCTGCTAGTGCGAGTACAAGAACGGATAAAAGCAAAAATGATAATAATTTCTTCATGCCTCTTTCTCCTTCTCCTTCAATTTTTTTATGTGAACGGCTTTCGCCAAATCACCCAACTAACGCTTGTCCGTTTTGGCAGTAATAGTATCGCCAATCCATTGTATGATGAATACAATGACCAAAATAAAAATCGTTGACATTAACGTGACATCTTCCCGGCTTCTTTGGAAACCTTCCAAAAATGCCAAGTTACCCAGACCGCCAGCACCGATGATTCCCGCCATTGCCGTATAGCCGACAAGGGCAACAGCCGTTACCGTAATGCCGGAAATGAGGGCAGGTTTGGATTCCGGAATCAACACTTTCCAAATAATCTGAAATGTATTGGCGCCCATTGATCTTGCCGCTTCAATGACCCCTTTATCCACTTCTCTGAATGCGATTAAAACGAGACGGGCATAGAATGGCGCAGAACCGATAATCAGCGCCGGCAAAGCGGCATTTACTCCACGGATTGTTCCAAGTAAAAACTTCGTAAATGGAATCAACAAAATGATCAATATGATAAACGGAATCGAACGGAAGATGTTGACAAGGGATCCCGTCAAGAAATGAACCACTTTGTTCGCCCACAATTGATGGGGACTAGTTAAAAAAAGCAAAATACCGATCAATAATCCAAGAACGAAGGTGACCGCCGTTGAGACAACCGTCATGTAGACCGTGTCATAAGTAGCTTGCCACATGAGGTCCCACTTTACATTTGGAAATAAAGTTTCAATCATTGGAAATCACCTCCGTTTTAATGTTCATCGTCTGCAATTTTTCCAACGCCTTTTCCACTTTTTCCTTATCTCCGTCAAGTTGGACGATCAATGTTCCATAAGGGCCATTGGCAGTTTCGGATATATTGCCGTAAAGGATATTAACATCAATTTGGAATTCTTTGATCAAGTAAGAAATAACCGGTTGATCGGATGTATTTCCTACAAAAATCAATTTCACCAATTTCCCTGTTGGGTAATTTTTCAAAATATGCTCAATCGCTTCTTTGGATTCTCTTGAATCGGACACTTGCATCACAAAGTTTTTCGTAATATCCGCTTGAGGATTTCGGAACACCTCAAGTACGTCCCCTTGTTCAACTATGCGCCCGGCTTGCATTACCGCCACCCGATGGCAAATTTTGCGGATGACATGCATTTCATGGGTAATCAACACAATCGTTAATCCGAGGCGCTGATTAATATCTTGCAACAGACTCAAAATCGAATCGGTTGTTTCCGGGTCCAATGCGCTCGTCGCTTCATCGCAGAGCAGCACTTCCGGATTGTTTGCCAACGCTCTCGCAATCCCCACACGCTGCTTTTGTCCCCCGGAAAGCTGGGAAGGATAAGCATCCGCTCTTCCGCCCAGCCCCACAAGTTCGATCAATTCTTGAACTTTCTTGTCCCGTTGCGCCTTTGGAACACCGGCGATTTCCAGAGGGAATGCGATATTTTCCGCAACCGTTCTCGACCACAATAGATTGAAATGTTGGAAAATCATACTGATTTTTTGGCGCGCTTTGCGCAACTCTTTTCCTTTTATCGATGATATCTCAAGACCATTCACAGTGACTGAACCGCTTGTTGGTTTTTCAAGTCCATTCAAAAGGCGGATCAATGTACTTTTTCCGGCACCGCTATATCCGATGATTCCGAAAATTTCACCTTTTTGAACGGATAAACTGACATGATCAACTGCGGTTAATTCTCCATCTTTCGTTTTAAATATTTTTGTGACATCTTTTACTTCAATCATATGAGTACTCCTTTGACAAACCGCAATAAAGTTTTAATACTGCATCTGTGAATTTTACAGTTTTTATTCTATTACTTTAGCAATGTAAAAAGAGGAAATTTCAATAAAAAAACCTCCTACTTTGATAAGTAGAAGGGAAGTTGAACAACCCAGAAGAATTTGTAAAACTTCCTCTTATCTTTCAAAGTAATAAATACTTTGCGTGATTTGGCACCTTATCATATCAAAAATATGATGGTTGCCGGGTTTCATAGGGCACTTCCCTCCACCACTCTTAATAAGAGTTTTCTATTTAATTATGGAACCAATGTACCATGTAATCTATCATATGTCAACTATAATCTCAACTTTTCATATAAGTTTTGTACGGATTCAAAGGCATAAACTTTTTCATGCTCTTTTCCATTCTTCGTAATCAAAAGACAAGGCACGCTTTCGATTTGCTGTTCAAAAGCGAAATCCTCCAGAAAATTGATATTCGCTTTGCCAATGGGAATCTGTGGCAGCAACACTTCGACGACTTCCAACATTTTTGATGCCACTTTGCATGTTCCGCAAAAGGGTGTGTATAAATATAAAGCCGTTACTTCATGATTTTTTGCTTTCTCTTTCCAAGTTTCAATTGTCCATTCTTCCATTTCGATCATTTCCTATACTAAATATTCTTTGTGTACTGAAAATTTCGCTTCCTTCAGTAATTGTGCCAATACTTTTCTTGGGGCATTCGCCACTTCCATATAAGTCTTCGGAACGTTGAGATGGGTAGCCTCAGAATAGATCCGCTTCATCAATTTTCTTAATTTATCGCCCGATTGATCCGCATCAAAAAATGTATATAGTTCGCATTCCTCATAAGGCTCAAGGAGTTCCAGCAACGCATCTTCGCTGATGGTTCCATTTGTACAGACGATTTTCACCTCTTCCGCAAATATGGGGGCCAATTTCATCATATCCGAACGACCTTCAACAATAATACATTTTTCATAATGCATGTTGATCACCCCAAGTACTATAATAAAAACCGAAGAAACAAAAATAAAATAAAAAGGTTGTTTATTTATTATATTTTGTTTTAAAAAAAACGCCAGTTCTTTCACTGGCGTTTTTCACATACTATTCCGAAATGATTTCTTCGTATTGTTCCGCAGTCAATAATTGATCGATTTGGGAAGCATCTGAAGGTTCAACGACAATCATCCAAGCTTTTTCATATGGTGATTCATTCACAAGTTCCGGGCTGTCTTCCAGTTCAGTATTCACTTCAACAACTTTGCCGGAAACCGGTGCATATAATTCAGAAACCGTTTTTACGGATTCAACGCTTCCAAACGGCTCGTTCATTTGAATTTCGTCACCCACTTGCGGAAGTTCCACGAACACAATATCGCCAAGTTCAGATTGCGCGAAATCAGTGATTCCAACACGCACTTTACCATCTTCCACTTTTACCCATTCATGTTCTGAAGTATAACGTAATTCCTTAGGTACTGTCATACTTTAACCTCCATCATATGTAATCTTTTAACCAGTTTGACATATTTCCATAGCAAAAAACAAGCCATTTCAGTGGATTACTTCCATGTCTTTTCAAACTCTTCCTCTTTGAATCCAAGAGTGACTTTTTCCCCATCCGTCACGATTGGACGCTTGATCAACATTCCATCAGAGGCAAGCAATTCCAGCTGTTCCTCTTCGGACATCGCATTTAGTTTATCCTTTAAACCAAGGGATCTATACTTTTGTCCGGATGTGTTAAAAAACTTTTTCAGAGGCAGTCCGCTTTTTTCCCAATAGGATTTTAATTCTTCCTTCGTAGGAGTTTGTTCTACAATATGAATGGCTTCATAGTTTATTCCATTTTCGTCCAACCATTTTTGCGCTTTTTTGCAAGTTGTGCATTTTGGATAATGGATAAATTTCAACGTCATCTCTTTTTTCTCCTTGTATTCATAATATTTCTAACTTCTCTTATTTTTATCATGCATGATTCAAATCATGTGTTCAAGCAGAATTTTCATGAAATTATAATGCATTCGAATGGGATTCGAAGTAGAATGAATTATATGGCAATTAGTAGATTGGAGGGAATGTGATGGGCTTATTGAAAGCGGGGGTTGGCGCTTTGGCCGGGGTGCTTGCGGATCAATGGAGAGAGTATTTTTATTGCGACTCCATCCCGGCGGACGTATTAATAACAAAAGGAAAAAAACGCGGAGGCAAACGGGGCTTTAATCGAAAAGGAAGCGACAATATCATCAGCAACGGTTCCATCATTGCCATCAACGAAGGGCAAAGCATGATTATTGTCGACCAGGGAAAAATCGTGGAATTCTGCTCTGAACCGGGGGAATACGTATACGATTTTTCAACGGAACCGAGCATTTTTTATGGGGACTTGAACGAATCTGTCCAGGCAAGTTTCGAATCCCTCGGAAAGCGTTTCAGTTTCGGCGGCGAACCTGGAAAAGATCAGCGGATTTATTTCTTTAATATGAAAGAAATCACAGGAAATAAATATGGAACGCCTACACCGATTCCTTTCCGCATCATCGACCGGAACATCGGGCTGGATATCGACATCTCCATTCGTTGCCATGGAGAATATTCCTATAAAATTGTGGACCCGATTCTTTTTTATACGAACGTTTCCGGAAATGTGCAAGAAGAATATAAACGGGCTGAAATCGATGGCCAGCTGCGGTCGGAATTGTTGACGGCATTGCAACCGGCCTTTGCAAAAATTTCGGCGATGGGCGTACGCTACAGCGAACTTCCCCAACACACGATGGAGATCGCCCAAGCACTGAATGAAGTGTTATCGGATAAATGGAGAAAGCAAAGGGGCATCGAAATCGTTTCATTCGGCATCAATGCGGTCAATGCTTCGGAAGAAGATGAAAACATGATCAAACAACTGCAAAGAAGCGCCGTGTTCCGCAATCCATCCATGGCTGGTGCGACGATGATTGATGCCCAAAGTGAAGCGATGAGAAAAGCGGCGGAAAATGAGGGTGGAGCTTTCGTCGGATTTGCCGGCATGCAAATGGCACAACAGGCAGGGGGAATAAACTCGAAAGATTTATTGGAAATGGGGGCAAAACAACAACCTGCTCATGTCCAGTCACAAAACGCGGTTTGGCAATGTGCTTGCGGGGCTCAAAATCAAGGAAATTTCTGCACGGAATGCGGGAACAAGCGGCCGTCTTCCCACACTTGGATTTGCCAATGCGGCACGGAAAACAAAGGCAAGTTCTGCCATGAATGCGGTGCACCGAAGCCGGCTGATTTCAAGCTGACATGCGACAAATGCGGCTGGCAACCGGAAGACCCGTCCTTCACGCCAAAGTTCTGCCCGGAATGTGGAGATATCATTGATGAGAATGATCGCAAATAAGGGGGACCAGCATGAGCAACGAGGAAAAGCGAATCATCGAAGTCGATGAGTATGATGCGAAATGTCCATCTTGCGGAGCCTCTATCAAATTTCATCCCGGAACCGGCAGCTTGGTATGCCCGTATTGCCACCATGAAGAGCATATTCCGGATGCGGATATGCAAGTGGACGAGGAAGTGCAGGAGCTGGATTTCCATGAAGCGGAAGCAAGAAGCAGTTTCCGGTGGGGTGAAGAGAAAAAGTTGGTCGTTTGTGACGCCTGTGCCGCGGAATTGGTATACGATGCATTGGAAGTCGCAAACGTCTGCCCTTATTGCGGTTCCAATCATGTGATGGAAATCGATTCTGAAAATACGATTGCACCAAATGGCATCATTCCATTTCAAATTACGAAAGAGCAGGCCAATGAAAATTTTCAGAAGTGGATCAAAGGGCGCTGGTTCGCTCCGAATGAAGCAAGAAAATCGGCAAAGGCGGAAGCATTTACGGGCATTTACTTGCCGTATTGGACCTTTGATACAAAAACGGCTTCCCAATACACTGCCTCTTACGGACGAAGAAGAACGGTTTATGATAAAGACGGGAAACCGCAAACCGTCACGGATTGGTATCGCACAAGGGGATTTTATCAAGAATTTATCGACGACCATCTCGTGCTCGCTTCCAAACGTTATGACCCTTTCATTTTAAACAAAGTGGAACCTTTTCAATTGAAACAGGCAAGGTCCTATAATAAAGATTATTTGCAAGGGTTTGCGGCCGAACGCTACAGCATTGGCCTTGATGAAGGATGGCAAATCGCAAAGGAAGAAATACACGATTATCTTGAAACCCAAATTACCCACCATATTTTGTGGAAACATCATGCCGATGTGGTGAAAAATTTAAGATTTTCAACCGTCCATTCGGATATTACATATAAATATCTCATGCTGCCGCTATGGCTATCCACCTTCCGTTATCGGGACAAAACCTATCAATTTATGGTCAACGGACAAACCGGCAAAGTGGGCGGCAAGTACCCTGTATCTCCTATTAAGGTGACAATCGCCGTCATCGTTACTCTATTAATTCTTCTGGGGCTTTATTTATATTTTGAAAACCAATAATTGATGAAAAAAGAGCGGTTGGAGAAATGTTCAAACTCATTCCGCTCTTTTTCTTTATTTAACACCATTTCAGACTAGCGGACTTTCACGGATGATAAAAAAATGGGGCTGTCCGAAAAGTCGATTGAATCGACCTTCGGCTCAGCCCTTTTTTCTGTTTTTAGGGTACAAAAAAATCGTCCTTTTTTATAGAATGAAATTGACCAAAATACATTCTAAAGAAAGGACGATTTTTTATGAATAATCAAATGACTATTCAAGAAAATTATAACACGCAATTAGAAATGACTCTAGAGGGTATTCAAAAAATAGAGG